>JAXDLH010000096.1:0-6197 GCA_034666705.1 Chloroflexota bacterium | reverse complement strand
CTCGTCGGACTTGGGCGCATCGGGACGAGCTTCGCCCGCATGCTGACTGGATGGAACGCACGCCTGTTGGTGCATACGCGCACGCCCAAGCCGGAGGTGTTCGCGGAGGTGAAGGCCGAGCCAGTGGACCTGCCAACCCTGCTCCGCGAGTCCGACTTCGTGGTGTTGACGGTGCCGCTGACGACGGAGACGCACGGCATGATCGGCCGCGACGCGCTGCGGTCGATGAAACCAACGGCGGCCGTCGTCAACACGTCGCGCGGCCAGGTCATCGAGGAAGTAGCGTTGTGCGAAGCGATCAACGAAGGATGGATCGCCGGCGCAGGCATCGATGTGTACTCCCGCGAGCCGCTGCTGATGGACAGCCCGCTCCTGGCGCTCGACCCGGACCGGGTGCTGCTGACCGCGCACAACGTTTCGAGTGCGGAGGCCTCGCGGAAGGACCGGATGGATACGCTGATGAACACGGTGCTCGCTGCCCTGGACGGCCGTATGCCGGACCTGGCAGTGAACCCGGAAGTAGCGCCACGCTGGCGCGGAGGGCGTGGGGACTAGCTGAGTGTCGAAGAGGATGCGGTCTGGAGGCCTACCCATCGGGATTCGGCAGGTGCCACCTTCATCGACACCCTGGCCAGCGCCTGGCTCACCAGCATGAGCATCGGGAGCACCCCGACCACGTGTGCTGCGCGTCGGGCACGGGATGGTCCTTAATCGGGGGCAGACCTTATCAGTGTGTGCGAAGATCCGGTCGTACTTCGCGCGGTGCGTGGGCGAGAGGGCGCGGTTCATCTCCTCCCCGCCGCGGGGAGCTCCTATGCAGTGCGTGCCACGGTCGCATGCGCTTCCCCGGTCGATATTCGGTCATAGCGCTCGGTTGACCCAATCGAAGTCTCGTGCATCTGAGTATCATGGCAGCGTCGGCCTTTACGGTCCACCGTGCCGAACGGAGCGACCCACGACCTAGTCAATTGGTGCCCGCCCGTTTTACGATGACGGGTAACTTGGCTATATGGCCGTCGAGCCACAGCGCGCACCCAATCCAGGAGGTCACCCACATGTGCACCCCCTTGCTCCATGTGATCCTCGTGATGCTGGCGCTCAGTATCGCGTGCGGCCCAACGCAAGCCGGGGGAAATCCGCCCGCGAGCGCCGGTGGGGCCGCGATCCCTACGGCCACCCGCTCGCTCACAATTATCACGAAGGGCGAGCCCGCCTATATCGCGCCGCTCAATGTCGCGGGCAGCCCCTTCGGGTCGCATGCGACGGATGCGCTGTTTGCAGTGGGCCTCGTGGTCGACGACCAACTGAATGCTCCCCACCCCCAACTTGCGGAGGCGCTCCCGGCGCTCAATACCGATACGTGGCAGCTATTCCCGGACGGCACCATGGAAACGACGTACCATCTCCGTCCTAACCTGACTTGGCAGGATGGGGCGCCCTTGTCCGCCGATGACTTCGTGTTTGCCCTTGCGGTCCATCACGACCCAACGGCCGGCGCCCAGATTTGGGACCCATCAGCCGCCCTGTTGACCAACGAGATCAGCAGCGTGGCGGCTCCAGACGACCGGACACTCGTGATCCAATGGACCAAGCCGGACTACCTGGCCGGCGAGTTGGTGGGCACTGGCAAGAGCTTTGGCCCGCTGCCGCGCCACATTCTAGAACGGCCATTCCGGGAGGACCCGGGGCGGCTCCTGGAGCATCCCTACTGGACCACGCAGTTTGTAGGCGCCAGTCCCTACAAGCTGGTGCGCTGGGAGCCGGGAGCGTTCATCGAGACCAGCGCGTTCGACGGTTATGCGCTCGGCCGGCCCCGGATCGATCGGGTGAAGCTGATCTGGAACGCGGACGCGAACGCCGCCCTGGCCACGGTACTCGGTGGCAATGCCGACCTGGCGGCTGATGACGCCTTGCGCTTTGAACAGGGAGCACTCCTGAAACAGCGGTGGGCGGCCGGCGAGGGCCAGGTGCTGTTCAATATCACGCAGCTGCGGTATGCCCAACTGCAATTCCGGCCGGAGTATGCGAACCCGAAGGCGATGGGAGACGCACGCTTCCGCCAAGCCCTCGCCTTCGCCACGGACAAGCAGGGATTCGTCGATAACCTCCTGGGCGGGCAAGGCATAGTGGCGGACACGATGGCCTCGCGCGACCGGGACTACTATCCTGCGCTCGACCAAGTCATCGCGAAGTACCCGTTTGACCCGCGCCGGACTGAGCAACTCCTGACCCAGGTGGGCTACAGCAGGGGCGCCGACGGCGCCTATGTCGCCGGTGACGGACAGCCCCTCGACATCGAGATCCGAGGTGAGCAGGAGAATGAGACCATCATCCTCGCTGATAGCTGGAAGCGGGCGGGGATTGGCAACCACGTGGCCGTGCTCACCACCCAGCAGGCGAGTGACAACGAGTACCGCTCGACGATGCCGGCGCTGACCGTGACCAAGAACATGGTCGAAGACAGCACGGTGGCCAAAAAGTTCACCACGGCATTGGTGGCGAGTCCCGACAATCGCTGGGGTGGCACGAACCGCGGCGGCTACTCCAACCCGGCGTACGATCGACTTTCTGAGCTGTACTACGCCGCGTTGGATCACGCCGAACGCAACCGCATCGTCGTCGCGCTGGTCAAGATCCAGACCGAAGACTTGCCAGGCCTGCCGCTCTACTACGATCTCAGTGCAACTGCCCACATAAGCGCATTGCAGGGACCGCTCGGTAACATCTTCTGGAACGTCGATCAGTGGGAGTGGCGCGGCTAGACGCGCCCGGGCCCAGGTTCAACGGGCTCCCATGTCCCACGCCACGATCAAGCGCCAAGCCATCGTAGGGTCAGCCCGGGCCCCCTCGCGATGCTAAGCGTAAACATAGAAGCCATCGTGCCTGTGGCAGGGATAGGACGGTCGGGGGCCGCGGATCGTCAGGGATGGCTGGGGTACGCGCCGAGGATCGCCATCTGCGGCTTGTCGCCCGCCGCCGTTGGCTCGACCGCGAGCGGGTAGCTGCCCCACCACGGGCCTGCGGCCCAATAGGTCCCACCCGCGATCTGAGGATTCCCGTTCAGCGCCGCGAGAACGCGGTCCAGCACGGTGAGCCAGCGCGCGTCGGCATTGGGTACCCCGTACTCAGTGAGGATGCCGCGCGCATTGTGGCTCGCCAGCCAGCCGAAGAAGGGCTGCAGGCGGTCGACACCAATGTTGGCATAGGTGCCATCGGCGTCGTAACTGAGCGCGTACGTGCCGGTGTTGTTGCTGTCGAAGTACTGGTGGGCGGCGTACAGCAGGTGGCCGGCGGGGTCCTGCACGTTCAGCGTCGGGTTGTTCGTGACCCAGTATTCGGCGGTCTGCCAGCCATAGCCGGGTGCCAGGATCCAGTGGGTCCGGTCGGCCTGGCGGACGGCGGTGGTCCCGGCCTGAGCCAAATAGGCCCAACCAACAGATCCCTCCGGCAGGTCGTGCGGCTCGTTCATCAGTTCGTAGCCGTAAAGGGCGGGATGATTGCCAAACGCGCCGGCCAGACGAGTCCACGCATCGGCGTACATCGCCGCCTGGCTTTCGGTAAGCGGCTGTCCGTAGTAGCGGCCGTAGTTGTGCATATCGAGGATCACCTGCTGGCCGGCCCCCTGAGCGGCATCCAACATGGCGCGCAAGCCGGCGATGTCCGGGGTGGAGAGCGGGCCGAAGGGCTGTGGCTGCACCCGTTCCCAGAGGAAAGGGATACGGACGAGGTGCAACCCGCGACCGGCGAAGTAGGCGTAGCTGGAATCCACGGTGTAGAGATAGTCGACGTTCAGCGTGCCGGGCAGGCGGCTCGCGCCGAAGTCGGCGCCGGCCATATTGACGCCGAATTGCTTGGAGCCCCCCGAAACAGCCGTCGGGCTCGACGTAGGCAGTGCGGAAGGGCTCGGTGTAATTGAGGCGATAGGGGTCGAGGTGGGCGACGCAGTGGGGCTGGGCATGGCGGTTGGGCTGGGGCTCGGCACGCTGGCGCGGGTCACCGTGGCCGTTGCGATGGCGGTGGGGATCGACGACTGAGTAGCGGTCGCTGTCCGCGTGAGGGTGGCGGTGGGCGAAGCCGCCGTCAGGGTGATCATGCCTGCGGCGTTGTTCCAGGAGTACAGCGAGGCCCAGGCTGGTGCGAAAAGGCCCGTCCGAATCGTATACGTGCCGAGTGAGGCGGTCGCCGGCGTCGCGTCAGTGATCGTGTAGAGCCGCGTCTGTCCGGCAGTGAACGCCTGGTCATCCCACCACGTCTGGTACACGCGCGCGCCGGTCGGCCCGTAAATCTCGAGGTCGACCAACGTACGCGCGGCGCTCTGACTGGTCACGCTCAGCGCGAGGGCGAAACTCGTCCCTGGCACCCCGCTGGCCGGGGTGCTGCTAGCCTTCGTACTGAAGGGCGATGCGGCAGCAGCCGCCGACGGTAGCCCGGCCGCCATCATCTCGCTGACTACCAGGGCAAGCAGCAACATTGCAGACCGATGCCAACCGGGTAGGCAGCACACGATAGAAGGGCTCAGCCGCGGCCGAGTCGCAAGCGCCGATGATCCGGGATGGGTGACGGCGGCGAAAAGGTGAAGAAGGCGAATGAGGCGGGCTCCGGGGATGGCTTCTATGGGATCAGAGGATAGCCGTTCACTCGACCATTCGCAACGATTTGCAACTCAACTGTAGCAAAACGTGACACAATCGACAGTGGCGGTCTCGCATTGGTCAACTACTTGGCAGCGTCCCTCGATGCGCCTGTCTAGAGAGTCCGATGATGGGTGGGTAAACCAGCACGACGGGGCGATGGTGACGGCCATAAACTCCCCATTACACGCGCCAGCCGCGGCGCCGGGCGAACACCATCGGGCGCCGCCGAAGGGGAAGCGCTGCCCACGTACCGTATCTCACGAACCGGAATCGTCCACCGGTGACTCCTCCCCGCTCGCAGCCGGTGCGTTGTCCGGCGTGGGTACCCCCTAATCCGCAACCACAGCGGGGCTGTCACCAAGTTCCCCTGGCCCCGGTGTCGCCGTGGGCTCCGTGGTGGGCAACGCGGTCGGCAGAGTTTCGACCTCGCTGGCCGCAGGAACCGGAATCGCCGTCGCGGGAGGCGGACGACAGATCAGATCGCTGAGCGTCGGGATGACCGTCACCGGGATGGTGGCGATGTTGTTCGACCGCCCCATCTCGGTGATGACGTGCTGCGGGTCGACCTCGACGGTGTCCATCACCTGGTAGATGCCGTCGTCGGGCACCACCGTAAACAGGTAGGGTGGCGCCGTGCTTGCGGTTCGAGGGCCGGTACCGCGCAGGTAGCGACGGGTTGGGGATCTCGACGGTGGCGGGGCAGCCCCCAGACGTCGTCACGGCAACCGCCGGCGGCAGAGGAGCCCTTGCGCAGCGGCGGTAGCTGCCACAGCCGCCGTCTGCGCATCGAGGGCCTGCTAGAGCATCCAACCATCCCCCTTCCTGTGCTGCTCCCTCGCGCCGACCGGCTTCTGTTCAGCCACCGTCTGCAGCCAGCTCCTATCAAGTCAGGCCCGAAGGCGAGGGGGCGTGAGCGACAGTTTGAATCGCAGGCACTTCGGCCAAGCCATCGTCGGGTCAGTCCAGCCCCCTCGCGATGCTAAGCCTAAACACAGAAGCCGTCGTGGTGCGTCCTGGAGTTCATGACGACTAACCGGTGCAAGTCCGGCCGAGGGAGGTGCCAAGGGACCCTCGTAGCAGCCCGCCAGCGTTCGAGGAGACTTGGGCGTTGAAGCGCGGGGTCAAGCCTTCTTTGAGGGAGGTGCAACCCACCAGTCCGCAGCATCAAGCGAAGTCTGCCGCGTCGATACTTGATGCCCGCAAGGGAGCAACCGGGAGCCGAGCTCGGCACGATGAGGCGAAGGCCATGGAAGGGGGGAAGCGCTTGGAAATGCAGCCCTGAAGAATCCGGCGGCGTAAGGGACGTGGAATGGTGGGACAGCCGTCATGGGAACAGGAGAGACCCGTCTCCGCCCCAGCAGTGAGACCGCTCGGGAAGCCAACCCGAGACGGTGGACTGGGAGCGTCGAGCCTTATAAGCGGAGCACTCGCGAAATGGGCAAGAGCGGAGCGGGAGTCGGAGCGGCCCATAGTACCGATGAAGCGGGGCAATGCCCGCGGAGGGAGCCGAGCAGGAATGCGAGAGCCAACACGAGTGCCGTAGGGCTAGCAGTCATCGGGACG
>JAXDLH010000095.1:0-8807 GCA_034666705.1 Chloroflexota bacterium | reverse complement strand
ACGGGCTCGAAGCCGACGATCTGCTCGGCACGATGGCCGACCGGGCGACCGAGGCCGGGGCGGACGTTATTGTCATCACGGGCGATACCGACGCGCTCCAGCTCGTCGGTCCGCACGTCCGCGTGCTGGTCCCCCGCCGGGGGATGACCGATACGGTGCTCTACGACGAGGCCGGAGTCTTCGAGCGGTACGGGCTGGCGCCCCAGCAGCTCGTCGACCTGCGGGCGCTGCGGGGCGACGTGTCGGACAATATCCCGGGCATCCCGGGCGTCGGCGAGAAGACGGCGACCAAGCTGCTCCAGACCTACGGCGACGTCGACGGCATCCTCACAAGCTTCGACAAGATGCCGCCGAAGCAAGCCGCGCAGCTTCAGCCGTACGTGGAGCAGATGGAGCTCTCTCGCTCACTCGCCCAGATCGTGCGCGACGCGCCGCTCGACTTCGACCTCGCGCGGACGGCCGTGCAGCCGCCGGACCGCGAGCGCGTGCTCACCCTCTTCCATGAGCTCGGCTTCCGCAGTCTGGTCGACCGCATTCCCTCCTTCCAACCAGCCGCCCCACAGGCGCCCGCGCCGCAACAGGGAGGTCTGTTCGATACTGCGCCGCAGCCATCGCTCGGCGCGGCCTCGACGACCGACGTCTGCGTGCTGCGCTCGCTCGACGAGCTCGAGCAGCAGGTCACCCGAATTCGCGATGCGGCCGAGCCACTCAGCGTCATCGTGACGCTCGATCGGCCCGAGGCGATGCGCGCCCGGGTCGTTGGGATCGCGCTGCACGCTCCGACGACTGGAGCGATTTACCTACCCTTTGCTGGCGCGCCGGAGGGCGGTGAGCCGCTCCCGCTCGAGCCGGTGCTCGCGATGCTGCGCCCGATTCTCGAGGACCCCCAGCTCACCAAGGCGAGCCCGGATGCGAAGCGGGCGATGATCGCGCTGGCGCGCCACGGCATCGCCCTCGGCGGCCTGACGTTCGACTCGAGCCTTGCTGCCTATCTCGTCGAAACCTCCCAGCGGACGCTCACGCTCCAGGACCTGAGCTGGTCCCGCCTCAACCGCGAGCTGCCGTCGATGAAAAACGTGACCGGTGAGGGCCGCAACGCGGTGGCGCTGGACGCGGTGCCGATCGGGAAGATTGGCGAGCAAGTCTGTCGCGAGGTGGAGACGCTCGCCGAGGTTCGCCCGATCCTCGAGCACGAGCTGCAGGAGGGTGGGCTCGACGAGCTCTTCCAGGAGGTCGAGATCCCGCTCGTCACCGTGCTCGCCGCGATGGAGCGCACGGGCGTCGCGATCGACGCACCATTCCTCCAGGAGTTCAGTCGCGAGCTGTACGAGCGGATCACCGCGGTCGAGACGGCGATCTTTGACGCCGTCGGCCACCAGTTCAGCATCAACTCGCCGCAGCAGCTTGCCAACGTACTATTCGATGAGCTGCACCTGCCGGGCGCCAAGCGCACTGCCACCGGTCGGGCCTCCACCGCCGCGGACGTGCTCACCGGACTGCGCGGTGCCCATCCGGCCATCGATCTTATCCTCGAGCACCGGGAGATCACGAAGCTCAAGTCGACGTACGTCGACGCGCTGCCGTTGCTCGTGAACCCCCAGACCGGCCGCATCCATACGACGTTCAACCAGACCGTGGCTGCCACCGGCCGGCTCTCCTCCACCGACCCTAATCTACAGAACATCCCCGTGCGCACAGAGCTTGGCCGCCGCGTCCGCCGTGCCTTCATCGCGCCGGATGCGGGCTGGAAGATCCTGTCGGCCGACTACAGCCAGATCGAGCTGCGCATCCAGGCCCACCTCACCCAGGACCCGACGCTGCTCGAGGCGTTCCAGGAGGGACTGGACGTCCACGCGGCCACGGCGGCCGAGTTGTTCGGCGTGCCGCTGGAGCAGGTCACGCGGGACCAACGTAACCTTGCCAAGACCGCAAACTTCGCCATTATCTACGGGATCAGCCCGTTCGGATTCGCCGAGCAGACCGGCATGAGCAATGCACAGGCGGCCGACTTCATCCGCCAGTATTTCGAGCGCTTCAAGGGCGTGGCTGACTTCCAGAAGCGGCTGATCGCCGAAGCTCGCGAGACCGGCACGGTGATGACCCTGCTCGGTCGCAAGCGCACGATTCCGGAGCTGCGCTCGCCGGTGCACGGCGTGCGCGCCGCCGGCGAGCGCATGGCGATCAACGCGCCCGTGCAGGGCACGGCGAGCGACATCATCAAGATCGCTATGGTGCGCCTCTTCGACTACATGGTCGACCACAACATGCGCGCCCGCATGCTCATCCAGGTCCACGACGAGCTGCTGTTCGAGGCGCCGGACGACGAGCTCGACGAGTTGAAGGCCACCGCGAAAGAGCTGATGGAGGGGGCGATGAAGCTCTCGGTGCCGGTCGTGGTGGAGATGCGTGCTGCCGAGAACTGGGGCGCCATGTATTGACGATCCAGAAATGGCTGGTCGTCGAGGTCGAGCCGCCGCAAAGCTTTCGCATCTTTCGCGCGCAGTGGCGCCATGCTGTTTCACCACGCACGGGTGAGACGCACAGCGTCATCGTGCTCACCGCCCCGGACTGGGTCAACGTCGTCGCGCTCACGCCCGACGACGAGGTGGTCATGGTCGAGCAGTACCGCCACGGCATCGAGGAGGTGCTGCTGGAGGTACCCGGGGGCATGGTGGAGCGAGGCGAGGCGCCGAGCCACGGCGGCGCGCGCGAGCTGCTGGAGGAGACCGGTTATGCCGGCGACGCGCCCACGACGATCGGCGCCGTCCATCCGAATCCGGCGTTTCTCTCGAACCGCTGCCACACGGTGGTGATCCGCAACGCGCGGCTGGTGGCCGAGCAGCAGCTCGACAGCGGCGAGGATATAGCCGTGCATCTCGTGCCGGTCGCCGACATCCCTGCCATGATCCGCGACGAGCGTATCACCCACGCCCTCGTCATCGCCGCCTTCTACCACGCCGGGATCTGCTAGCGCGGGCGCAACCCAACCGAGGTCCTAGGGTGCCAGCCGACGTCATCGTGACGCAGCGAGGGACCCGCACCCCGGTCCCCGTGACCCCGGGTCCTTCGGCTGCGGCCTCGCGGATGACACGTACCTTGAATTCTCGATGCTACGTCTGTTGCGATAGCGTAAGGTCCGGTGGAATTTCCGGTGGGCGGTGGCTGGTTTCAATAGAGAGGAGCGCTACGCTCCAGGGATCCGGACCATGACTACCCCCATGCCTCCCAACCTGTGCGTACCGACTCCAGACCGCGGTCGGACCAGCGGCCAATGAGAGCGGTTGCACCCCCAACACCAACTGCGAGCGCTCCTGCGACTCAGGGATTCCACAATCTGCCGCGTAACCGCATGATCGCGACGATGGCGGGTTTACTCGTCTCGATGCTGCTCGCCGCGCTCGACCAGACCATCGTCGGGACCGCGATGCCACGCATCGTCGCGGATCTCCAGGGCTTCGAGCACTACGCCTGGGTAACCACGGCGTATTTGCTGACGAGCACGGCGATCGTGCCCATCGTCGGAAAGCTCTCCGACCTGTACGGTCGGAAGTGGTTCCTGATGGGCGGCGCCGCCTTCTTCGTGCTCTCCTCGATGCTGTGCGGTCTCTCGCAAAACATGGTTGAGCTCGCGCTTTTCCGCGGCTTGCAAGGCTTCGGCGCGGGCACAATGTTCTCCACGATCTTTACCGTAGCATCGGCGCTCTTTCCACCAGCGCAGCGTGCCAAGATCCAGGGTGTGTTCACCTCAGTGTTCGGTCTTGCGAGCATCGCCGGACCACTCATCGGTGGCTACCTTACGGACACGCTGAGCTGGCGGTGGGTGTTCTACGTGAACCTGCCAGTGGGCATCCTCGCCCTCGCCGTGTTGTGGTTCTCGTTCCCGGACATCCGCCCGGCTCGCCGCGAGCACCAGATCGACTATCTCGGCGCGGGGCTCCTCATGCTGGGCATCGTGCCATTCTTGCTTGCGCTGAGCTGGGGCGGACAGCAATACCCGTGGTCCTCGCCCGTGATCATTGGGCTCCTGGCACTCGCAGTCGTAGCAATCACGGCATTCGGCTTCGTCGAGGCACGTGCCGCCGAGCCGATCTTGCCGCTTGGTCTGCTGAAGAACGGGATCGTCGCGATTGCCGCGCTGGCCACGGGCCTCAGCCAGATTGGCATGTTCGGCACGATTCTGTTCGTGCCGCTCTTCATCCAGGCAATCATCGGCAGCAGCGCGACCCAGAGTGGCACGGTGCTCACGCCAATGATGCTCGGCATCGTGGCGGCGAGCATCGCGTCCGGGCAGATCGTCGGCCGCACCGGACGCTACAAGTGGATGGCGGTTGGCGGCATCGCGGTCGCCGCCGTCGGGCTGTACCTGCTGAGCCTGATGGGGCCCGACGTCGATTACGGAACCGTCGTGCGCAATATGGTGATCGTCGGCCTCGGGATCGGGACAACCATGGCACCCCTCAACCTGGCGGCGCAGAACGCCGTATCGATGCGGCAGATCGGCGTGGTGACGTCGCTAACCCAGTTCACCCGTTCGATCGGCGGCACCATTGGCGCCGCGCTGCTGGGCAGCGTGCTGACCGGCCGCTTCGCCGCCGAGTTGCAGCGCGCGATTCCGCCGCAGGCGGCGGCAGCGTTGCCACCGGAGCGGCTCGCTCAGTTCAGCAACCCGCAGGCGCTTGTCAATCCCGAGGCCGCCGGGGCGATACAGCAGAGCTTCGCGCAGCTCGGGCCACAGGGCGCGCAGTTGTACGCGCAACTGTTCGGGGCAGTCAAGGTGGCGCTCAGCACGTCGCTTCACGACGTCTTCCTCGTCGGGGCCGTCGTGATGGCCGCGGCCGCTATCCTTTGTGTCTTCCTGAAGGACGTGCCGCTCAAGCGCGCATACAGTCAGGACGACCTCGCGGAGATGAACGTCGAGGCCCCGATCGGGGCAGGGGCCGCATAGCAGCACAGGTCCGCGCGGAGATCTGAAGCGTTCGAGGCACGGCAGCCTTGTAGGGATAGCAGGGCCCTGAGCCTGCAGAAACCTAACCCCCGCTCGTCCTGAGCCTGTCGAAGGACCCGGCGCGGGAAGGAGGGGGAGTCATACCAGACATTGGCGCGTCTCCCCTCCCCCAAATTGGGGGAGGGATCGGGGGAGAGAGCACTTCCGGTCATCGGGAGCAGGTACTTCCGAAGCGACCGGGCGAGGTCGCTCAGCCGCGGCTGCCGTAGCGGCGCTCAATCTCGACCAGGCGCGCGATGTTCGCCGCCTCATCCGGGTCTGGCGCCTCGACCGCGAGCCACGCCGCGACGATCTGCCGCGCCACCTCCGGCGTAATCCGCCTCGAGCTCATCACGAGCACGTTGGCGTCGTTCCAGCGGCGCGCTCCCTCCGCGATCCATGGCTCCCAGGCGAGCGCCGCCCGCACGCCCGGTACCTTGTTCGCGGCCATTGCCGTTCCCGTGCCGGTCCAGCAGAGCAACACGCCCTGATCCGCCCGCCCCTCGGCGACGGCCTCCGCCACCTGCAGCGCAACCTCTGGCCACTGCGCCTGGGGCAGCACCTCGACGTCGACCCCGCCCGCTCGGAGCTCGTCGATCGCCGCCTCGGTCACCTCGCTCGTGTCGTCGCTGCCCACGACGATTCGCAACGCCAACCTCCCTAACAACACGGCCACCCGTATCATCGCACGCAATGTGCCAGTTGACAGCGCGCCGCGCCGGCCACATGATGAGCCCAACAGCAGAGCATCAATAGTCGAGACCTGGCCGTGCGCGGCCCGCCCTGTATGGGACAGAGGCGCTGCGCCGGTAGGCGACCGGCGCGGCGTGAAAAACGAGCCACGAGCGCACCGCGGCGAGGAGGTAGGTGGAGTGGGGCAGCATCCTGGCGACTTCTGGTTTCGGAGGGGATTCCCGCGCACCTGGGTTAGCGCGCGCGCGGTCTGGATCGCTGCGCTGGCGATCGTGCTGACCACCGCCTGCTCGTCGCCTCGCGCGACCACCCCGGGGAACGCCGCCGGGTCCGCGCCGGCGGCCGAGAGAAAGCACCTGGTCGCCGCGATGCAGAGCGACCCGGCGACGATCAGCTCGAACGTCGTGGCGGCCGGCTCGGGCACGATCCAGGGTGGCGACGCCCTCGAAGACCTGGTGAATGCCGGCTTGAGTGTGGTCAATAACACCGGCACGCTGCTCCCCCAGCTCGCCGAAACCGTGCCGACCGTGGACAACGGCCTCTGGGTCGTCAGCCCGGACGGCACGATGAGCACCACGTGGAAGATACGCCCGAATGCCCAATGGCATGACGGCGCCCCGGTGACGTCAGACGACCTCCTCTTCACGGTTCGGCTCACCCGCGACAAGGACCTACCAGTCTTCTACGACTCGGGCACCGAGGGGATCGCGCGCATGGACACCCCGGACCCCCAAACCCTCGTCGTCCACTGGAAGCAGCCGTACATCCGTGCCGACAGCCTGTTCACGCGGCGCTTCGGCTTTCCTCGGCCGGCGCACATTCTGGCCGCACTCTACGACGACCCTAACAAGGACCTGCTGCTGCAGAGCCCGTACTGGAATCAGGCGTACGTGGGTGCGGGCCCGTACAAGGTGCGGGACTGGGTCGCCGATAGCCATGCGGTGCTGGTGGCCAACGACCAGTACGTGCTCGGCCGGCCGAAGATCGACGAGGTCGAGGTGCGCTTCATTCCGGACTCGAACACGCTTGCCGCCAACCTGCTCGCGGGAACCGTCGAGGTGACACTCGGCCGCAACCTCTCGCTGCAACAGGCGGTGCAGATCCGCGATTCGTGGAAGGACGGCCATGTGGGCGTCGGGATCAAGAACTGGATGGCCGCGTGGCCGCAGTTCCTCAACCCCGATCCGCCGATCATCCTGGACCCACGTTTTCGCCGCGCGATGGCGTACGCCCTCGACCGGCAGCAGATGGTGGAGACGCTCCAGTACAGCATGGTCCCGGTCGCCGATACGTTCCTGTCGCCGGCCGACCCGATGTACAAGCAGATCGATAGCCAGATCGTGCGGTATGACTACAATCCTACGAAGGCCACGGCGCTGATGGGCGAGCTGGGGTACACGAAGGGCACCGATGGCATCTTCCGCAACGGCGCCGGCGAGCCGCTCAGTCTGGAGGTGCGGACGGACGGCGGCGGCGGCGACGACGGCCAGGAGACGGCAGATCTCGCGGTGGCCGACGGCCTCAAGCGGTTCGGGCTCGCCGCGGAGCCGCTGATCATCACCCAGCTACAGCGCATCGACCGAGGCTACAACTCGACGTTCCCGGGCATCCGCGTTTGGCGGCTGCCAAACGACGCCGACGACCTGCGTCGCTTCCACAGCCGCGACGCGCCCACCCCCGAAAACAAGTTCGCCGGCGGCAACCGCTCTCGCTACATGAACCCACAGTTCGACGAGATGATCGATCGCTATATGAGCACGATTCCGATGGCGAACCGCATCGCCGCTATGGGCGACGTGATCCACCATATGACCGATCAGGTAACCGTGATTGGGCTCTGGTACAACACGGAGCCCGTGCTGATCTCCAACCGAACGCAGAACATCACCGCCCGCGACGTCGGAGCCACGACTGAAGCATGGAACGCCCAGGACTGGGACGTGACGAGGTAGGCAGGATGGGGAGCCCTAACCCCCGCCGCCTCGCGGCGGGGATATAGTCAGACACACGGCGGGACGATAGGCCGACAGGGCACACATGAGTGGAGGAAGCACCATGCTGAGCAAGGAAGAGAACGATCTGGTAACGCGCATCGGCCCCGGCACGCCGGGCGGTGAGCTGCTGCGGCGCTACTGGCAGCCGGCAGCGCTGGCCGAGGAGCTGCCCATGGGCGGGCCGCCGATCCCGGTGCGGCTGCTCGGCGAGGACCTCGTACTCTTCCGCGACGAGCAGGGTCGGCCGGGGCTGCTCGGCATTCACTGCTCCCACCGCGGGGCGGACCTGAGCTACGGCCGCATCGAGGACGGCGGACTGCGCTGCCTCTATCATGGCTGGGTCTACGATGTGAGCGGCCGCTGCCTCGAGCAGCCGGGCGAGCCGACGGGCAGCACCTTCTACGAGCGGATTCAGCACCGCGCGTACCCGTGCGTCGACGTCGGTGGTCTCATCCTCACCTACATGGGCCCGGGCGAGCCGCCGCTGGTGCCGAGCTATGAGTTCCTCACCGCGGGCGAGGAGTATCGCTTCAGCACGAAGGTCCATCAGGATTGCAACTACTTGCAGGGCAACGAGGGCAACATCGATCCCTCGCACCACTCGTTCCTGCACCTGCGCTTCGGCGCCGATGAGGGCGAGCGCTTCGGCTTTTACGCAGGCGACACCGCGCCGATCATCGACCCGGAGGAGACCGATTTCGGCGTGCGGATCTACGCCGTGCGGCACATCGGCGACGGCCGCGACTACATCAAGGTCACCAACTTCATCCTGCCGAACCTCAGCGCCATCAGCGGCGACGCCGATGGCTATGGGATCAACTGGCACGTGCCGATCGACGACACGCATCACTGGAAGTACAACATCACCTTCCGCCGCAACACTCCGCTCGACGGCCGGGCGCGCGCCCGCGGCCGCTCGCCGATGAACGAGAAGTACTTCCCGATCCGCGACTCCTCGAACCGATACCAGCAGGACCGCGAGGAGATGAAAGACAAGACCTTCAGCGGACTCGGATCGGATTTCCAGGCCCAGGATGGCTGCGCGACGATTGGCGCCGGCCCCATCCAGGACCGCACCGCCGAGCACCTCGGCTACACCGACCGGGGGATCATCGCGGCCCGCAAGGTCCTGCTCC
>JAXDLH010000094.1:0-8209 GCA_034666705.1 Chloroflexota bacterium | reverse complement strand
CTTCGAGATGATCATTCAGCATGAGTACCAGCACGACGAGACGCTGCTCGCTACGTTGCAGCTCATGGCGGCGCCTGGCTACCGGCCGTTCGTGCCGCCAACGCGCTGCGGCACGCCGCCAGCGCAGGCTGAGGTGCTCGTCGAGGGCGGACCGTTCGTGATGGGCACCGACGATCGCACCGTGGCATACGACAACGAGCGGCCGGCGCACGTGCACGAGGTGCCGAGCTTCTGGATCGACACCACGCCGGTGTCGAACGCGGCCTACCTGCGCTTTATCGAGGCGGGCGGCTACAAGCAACCAGCGTATTGGTCTGAGAAGGGCCGCGCATGGCTCGCGGATTCCAGCGCTTACGCGCCGCAGTTCTGGGAGCAGCGCAACGGCGCGTGGGCCGTGGACACTTACGGCTGGGTCGCGCCACTCAATCCCCAGCAGCCGGTGCAGCACGTCTGCTTCTACGAGGCCGAGGCGTACGCCCGCTGGACCGGCAAGCGGCTGCCAACCGAGGCAGAGTGGGAGAAAGCAGCGTCTTGGGATCCGGTCCGGCGTACGAAGCTCGTGTACCCGTGGGGCGATGAGCCGCCGAGCGCGGAGCGCGCCAACCTCGATCAGCTCAGCTTCGCCCCGGCCGAGGTTGGCGCCTATCCGCGCGGCGTGAGTCCGTATGGTTGCCAGCAGATGATCGGCGACGTGTGGGAGTGGGTGGATACCGACTTCTACGGCTACCCCGGCTTCGAAGCGTGGCCCTACCGCGAGTACTCCGAGGTGTTCTTTGGCGACGAGTACAAGATGCTGCGTGGCGGCTCGTGGGCGGTCCGCCCGGGCGTGACCCGTACCACCTTCCGCAACTGGGACTACCCGATCCGCCGGCAGATCTTCAGCGGCTTTCGTTGCGCGCGGAACGCCGCGTGAGCGTGGGGAGCACCGAGCGACTCACGATCGACGTCTACTACGACGCAGCCGACCAGGCGGCGACGATGGCGGACGACGTGCGGCGCGGTCTCACGGCGCCGCAGAAGTGGCTGCCCGCCAAATACTTCTATGATGAGCGTGGCGGCGAGCTGTTCGAGTGCATCACCGAGCTGCCCGAGTACTACCAGACGCGCACCGAGCTGGCGATCCTCCAAACGATAGCCGAGCCACTCGCGCGCGCCTACGGCCTCGGCGACGTCGTGGAGATCGGCTCCGGCTCGTCGAAGAAGACCACGGCGCTGCTCGACGCCTTCGACCGCGCGGGCGAGCTGCGCCGATTCGTCCCGATCGACGTCGACCGGGCGATGATTGCCGCCTCTGCCCGCGGGCTGCTCGCCCGTTACGCCGGGTTGCAGGTCCACGGGATCGTCGGCGACTTCATGCGCCACCTCAGCCACGTGCCACCGCCGCTCGGACGCCGGCTCGTCGTGTTCCTCGGCAGCACGATTGGGAACCTGAACGAGGACGAACGCCGCGCCTTTCTGCGCGACGTGCGCGGGCTGCTTGGCCCCGATGGCCGTTTCCTGCTCGGCGTCGATCTGGTCAAGGACGTGGCAACCCTCGAAGCCGCGTACGACGACGCCGCTGGCGTAACGGCCGAGTTCAACCGCAACATCCTCCGCGTCGTCAACCGCGCGCTTCACGCCGACTTCGTGCCCGAGGCCTACCGCCACGTCGCGTTCTACAACCGCGAGCACGACCGCATCGAGATGCACCTGCAGCCGGAGACCGCGCAGCTCGTGCAGGTGCGCAACCTCGACCTGCGCGTCACAATCCGCCCCGACGAGACGATCTTCACCGAGATCTCATGCAAATACACGCGCGAGACGGCCGCAGCCGCGCTCGCCGAAGCCGGCCTCGACCTCGCCGAGTGGCACACGGACCCGGACGGCAAATTCGCGGTGGCTTTGGCTGCCCGGTCCGTCACTCCGTAGGAACAGGCGGCCAAACGCCCGCTACACGGCGGGGTTTGGTGGCCAATGATGGGTAGACCGTAGGGGCAGGCGTCCCCCCGCTCATCCTGATCCCATCGACAGGCTCAGGACGGCTCTGTCGAAGGATCCGCCGCGCGTCGAGCGCAGTCAACCATGGCACGACCGCTTGGCGAGTTCGCCAAGCATTCGTGGCAAGCCCGGAACTTCACGGTGCCAACGGTTCCGGCCCTGCGCTCCGCGGCAGGCCGCGGACAGGCAGGCACGCCTGTCCCTCCGGATCGCCGGGCGTTGGCATTCATAGCCTGCGACGTGGCCGTCCGCCCGGACGTGTCCACGAACCGCGATGTCCGGCCCTGCAACTCGGGGGCCGCCCTTACCGGGGCAATGCCATGCCAATCACGTCTGCACGATGGTGTCGGGAGGCGGCCCGAGGCGTGCGACGGGAAGCGGGCAATATCGTTTTAATCGCGCCTGCACGGTGGCGCCGACGGGAGGGAGGCGGCTACGACGTGCTCGGTTCGTCGCGATCGTTCCGGGCCGCGCGAGCGGGCGCCGCAGGCGTGGTCACGTGCGTTGACCCGTTCGAGGGCGGCGTCTCGCTGCGGCCCAGAATCTGGTCGATCACCCCGTACTCGAGCGCCTGCTCGGGCGTGAGGAAGAAGTCGCGATCTGCGTCGAGCGTAATGCGCTCGAGCGATTGGCCGGTGTGGATCTGCAGGATCTCCCGCAGCCGATTCTGGAGGCGCAGCACCTCGCGGGCATGGATCTGGATGTCTGCGGCCGTGCCCTCGAACCCGCCGGACGCCTGATGGAGCATGACCGTCGAGTTCGGCAGCGAGAACCGCTTGCCCTTGGCGCCCGCGACCAACAGGGTCGCGCCCATGCTCGCGGCCATGCCGACGCAGATCGTCGAGACGTCCGGGCGCACGAGCTGCATCGTGTCGTAGATCGCCAGTCCCGCCGTGACGCTGCCGCCCGGCGAGTGGATGTAGAGCTGAATGTCCTTCTCTGGATCCTCGCGCTCGAGGAAGAGGAGCTGCGCGATGATCAGGTTAGCGATGAAGTCGTCGATCGGCGTCCCGAGGAACACGATCCGTTCCTTGAGCAGCAGCGAGAACACGTCGTAGGCACGCTCCCCGCGGCTTGTGGACTCCACCACCATTGGGATCTGATTTCGGAAATCGGGGCTCAATGCCATCTCTCTTTCTCCACTCATCGCAGTTCCATGCTCCGCACCTGCCAGTCGAGCTCCATCCCGACCGCCGCGGCGTAGCGTTCTACCGTGGTCAAACGCAGATCCCCCGCACCCGACTCGATGCGCGCCACTGAGGACTGTGAGGTTCGCATGCGCGCCGCCACCTCAGTCTGCGACAGGCCCAGCGCCTGCCGGCGCGCGATAAGGGTACCCATGAGGCGCTCCCGCCGCTGCGCCCGTTCTCCGGGAGAAGCGGGCGACTGCGCCGTGGTGGAGTCGCCGAGACGCGCCGCGTCGCTCATATCAAACATGATATCGCAAACTCGATATGGCTTCGCGCGACGCGGGAACTGATCAACGGGGTAGACCGAACCTTGGTCAGAGCGAGGGATCGGGAGTCCCGTCGCGCGCACGCGCAGCGGACCGGCCTGGCGCGCCGCGGAGCCCGGGTCGCCAAGGCGCCGGCACTGCAGGGGTCGCCGGGACTCAGCCCGGCGGGTCGTGCGTTAATCCCAATAGGAGGCGCGCCATGACACACGACAACCAGGAGTTCATTGACGAGCTGTGGAGCTATGCGAACGAGGTGCCGATGCTGCAGCACCCCTGGTTCGCCGGCATCATCGAGCATCGTTGGACACCGGAGCAGATCCTCATCGGCGAGGTCCAGCACTACCTGCGCGTCCGCGAGAACCCGGTTTACTTCGGCTACATCGCCATCAATGCGGTGAACGAGAAGAACTACAGCCTGATGAACATCGTGCTGGAGAACTTCATGGAGGAGCTCTCCGGCCCGCGCAGCCACGTCGACATCATGATGCAGTTCCTCGAGTCGGCCGGCCTCACCAGGGAGGAAGCGGACCAGGCCGAGCCCGCGCCGGGCACGGTCGCTTCGATTGAGATGCTGATTGGCTGCTGCCAGCGCCGCTCGGCGCTCGAAGGGCTCGCGATGCTGGCGTTTGTCGAAAGCCAGCACGGTGGTGGGGGCGGCGTCGCCGACGCGGTCTATCGCGAGCTAACCGGCTTCTACGGCTTCCCGACCCACGCGGTCGAGACGTATGCGCTGCACGCCACGCAGGACGTAGGCCATGGCTCACGCCAGATCGACGCGATTCGTGAGTACGCCGTCGACGAAGCGACCAAAGAGAAGGTGCGGCGCGCGGTGAAACTCGGCGTGCAGGCCTTCACGATGGAGTGGGACGGACACGTCCAGGCGATCACCGGTCGCCGCGAGTTCTGGGAGGGCACCGGCCCGCTGCACCTGCGCCAGCCGCGCATCCGCGTCCCGCAGCTCGCGCCAAGTCGGTAGCCGCCGCCAGGAATCGTCGGACCGTAACGCCGGCCACCCGCGATTTGAGCGCCCCGCGCGCAGGCCGAGCTCCTGAGGTCTCCGGAGCTACAGCGGCCAGTCGGCGGGCAGCTCGGCGCGGGCCTCCTGATACTCAGGGTCGTCCGCGTACTGCTCGCGGAATCGAGCCAGCGTCTCCACCAGCTCCTGTGCAGTCATATCCAACACGTTCGAGACCATACCCGTGGTCTCCTCGAAGCCATTGCTTCAAGTGTGGTATCAGCCGCGCATCCGCTTCATGACGTAGCTGTCACGCTCCGCCATCGCCACACGTCACCTCCTCCGGCTCCTCGCTCATTCTAGCGCCCGCCGTACATCACCCTGCTGCGCCTCGAATGGTGGATGCCGTCCGTTCAGTGCGCATTGGCTACTGGCTCAGAGAGGGCCTTGGGATCAGCCGCACCTTTAGGTTCGGCACGGCCTATCGCCCGCTGGCGAACCCGACTGGCTGGGTGGTCACCGCCTCGGTGATTGCGTGCGGCACGCCATCTGCGTCGATCTCGATGCGCAGCCGCGCGAAGACACGCCATGACTCGCCGTTCCAGAGGACCCGCAGGATCACGAACGGACTGGTGATCACCTCGCCGGGCACGCCATCGCACGACACGTTCGTACTGATCCGTCGCTCATGACCAGGCTCGAGGGGTAGGCTGCCCGGCAGGTCGAGCTCGGCGCTCTCGAACCGGCCGTGCGGGACCGCGACGACTTCGATCGCCACCGGGAGACCTCCTCGGTTCTCAAGCCGCCACTCGATGTTCCACTGGCCAGGCCCGGCGGAGTGGGTCGCCGAATCATCCTCCTCGATCCAGAGGTCCGGCCCTTGGGTCGGCCGTGTGCTCATTCGGCCGCCTCGGTGCGGCGCGCGAGAACGAACACCTTGCCGGGCTCGCCATTGGGATCGAGGTCGCGCCGCCAGTCGAATAGCTGCACGTCCGCAAAGCCCGCAGGGGCGAGCGCCTCGCGCAGCTCTGCCTCCGCAAAGCAGCGGTTCCAGAGCGTCACGTCCTGCCGCTGCCAGCCGCCCGCATCGCGAAGGAGCGTGGCGTCGAAGCGCGCGAGCTTCGTGCTGGCGTCGTACGCGATGCGCACCACGTACACATGGTCGTCCTCGACGATGCCGAAGGAGTCGGTCCAGTGCTGGGCGTACTTCGACTCGGTGTTGAGGTCAAAGAGAAGCCAGCCGCCGGGCCGCAGCGCAGCCGCGACGTGGCGCAGCGCCTGCGCGAGGTCGTCGATGCCCAGCAGGTGGTTCAGAGAATCGGAGAGGCAGAGCGCGCCGTCGACGCGCTCGTCGAGCGTGAAGGCGCGCACGTCGGCGTGGACCAGGGTCGCGTTTGGCGCATGCAGTCGCGCGTAGACAAGCATCCCGGCTGAGCCGTCGACGCCCGTCACGCGGTACCCCCGTCGGAGCAATTCAGCGCTGACGCGACCCGTGCCACAGCAGAGGTCGAGCAGGTGCGCGCCCGACGGCATGCGCGCGAGCAACAGCCGCTCGACCACCCCGAGCGCGTCGACGCTGAAGCGCTGCCAGTGCCGGTCGTACATCCAGGCGAGCACGTCGTAGGCCACGATCGCGTCAGAGGTTTCGTCCCCCTTGGCTGCGACAGGGCTCTGGTGCATCGCTGGCCCTCCCCTCCTGTGGCGCACAAGAGTCGGGTCCGGGATACCGACGCTTCGTTCTACGCGGTCGGCTGAGTCAGCGCCTGCGCGATGTTCTTCGCAAACTCGGTCATAATCTGGTCGGCCTTCTTGCGGATGATCGGCTGGCCGAACTCGAAGCTCTTCCCCATGAGCAGCGCATCGGTATCGATGTGGAGCTCGGTGCTCGCCGGGGTGCCGGCCACCTCGCTCAGCGCCATCCGCATCGTCGCCTTCACGGCGCCGCCGGCCCGCCGGTCGGAGGCCTCCGCCAGCATCGTCGCCGCGTGGGTTGTCTCGTCTCGCTCCACGATCGATACGTCGCCGGTGAGCGCGAAGCGCACCGGTCCCATGGCGATCTTCAAGGTGCCTCGGTACTTGTCGTCGCCGATGGGCTCGACGGTCTCGACGCCGGGCGCGCAGACAGCCACGCGCGGCACATCCATGAGGAAGCTCCAGACCTGATCGATCGGGGCAGGAATCGTGGCCTTCTGCTCGAACTTCATGCGCTCTTCTCTCCAAGCTGCGGGTGCACACGAAGGCCCGTTCGCCCCGACAGTTCACGTGGACGAACGGGCCTCGTCGAGTGGGCTCTGGCTTGCTAGCGGTGGGTCACCGTGAGACTTTGCACCGCCGGGATGCCGGTGATGATCTGCGAGAAGGTCTCGCCGCCGTTCTCGGTCATCCATACCGAGCCGTCGGTCATGCCGACGAAGAATGAATTCGGGTCCTCCGAGTCGCCGGCCGTCCCACGCGGGGCCGCGGTCAGCAGCTCCGGCAGCCCGCCGCGGAGTCGCTGCCAGCTCTTGCCCTGGTTCTCGCTGCGGAAGAAGCCCGCGGCGGCGCCGGTCGGGCGGCGCCAGCTCGGCGGTGGAACCTCGGCCGCGGCCGTGAAGAGCAGATCCGGCCGCTGCGGGCTCACGACCACGTGCGCCATGTAGCGGCACTCCAGCCCTTCGACAGATTCCGCCCAACTCTTGCCGCCATCCTCGCTGCGGAAGAAGCCGTTGCCCGAGGTCGAAAGGATGTGGTCCGGCTGCCCGGGAACAGTGGTGACGGTGTGGGAGTCGAACTGGACGTTCTCGGTAATGTTCACCCAGCTCTCGCCACCGTCGTCGCTGCGCACGAGCCAGCCCTCCTCGACGGCGCCGATCACCCGGTTCGGCACGTCCGGCGTGACGTCGATGTGCTTGACGTGTGCGACGTGCGGCGGTCGCGGAAAGGTCCAGTCGATCGTGGTGGGCAGCTCCTTGAGCTTCGTGCACTCCACGAAGCTGTCACCGCCGTTGGTGCTCTTGAACACCGACGCTGGCTGCGTGCCGACGTAGATCTCATACGTGCGGGGATTCTGCGCGACGGAGTAAATCTCCTTGTACAGGATGCCCCGGTTGATCTCCTGCCAGCTCTTGCCGCCATCCTCGCTGCGGAACATGCCTTCGTTGCTGGTCCCCGCGTAGATTCGGTTGGGATCCTCCGCGTCGACGACCGGATAGCGGACGATGCCCGCGCCCTCGAGGCCGAGCGGCCGCACATGCCACGATCCGCCATTCTCGGCAGCTTCGTACAGTCCGTTGACCGTACCGATGAGCACCTTCCGATCGGAACCCTGGGCCATCACGCCTCCTCATCTGGAGAGGATCTCGAGATCTTCCAACCACGGCCCGTTGCGCCGCGGTAACCAGTTCCGATTATACGCCGCTCTTTGGAGCGTCTCTCCACATGCACGGGCAAGCCGCACCAACGGGGCTCCTGCCACCAGGATCATGGTCCGAGGCGGAACACATCCTCGGCAATCAGCACCGGGCCCGCCGGGGTCCGGTCGACGCGGTACGCGACCGTCTGCCCGGGCATCGAGGGGCAGCAGAGCGGGTCGCTGTCCGCGTAGCGCACGAATGACGCCGCGATGTGGCCGTCGCTGATGAGGCGTGCGTCTACCGCCGAGCCGTCGATCCGCGCGGCCATCTCGCTCGGCGAGATCGTGCCGGCGAAGGATCCGTCGACGAACGCGAACACCTGGTAATCCATGGGCCGGCACATGCCGTCCCAGCCGCCCTGCGCCTGGACGAGGATGATGCCCCAGCCGCCCTCGTATCTGCTGGTGAGATACCAGCCACGATCGGCCA
>JAXDLH010000093.1:0-5056 GCA_034666705.1 Chloroflexota bacterium | reverse complement strand
CAGTTTGCGCGGATGGCGAGCCGCTTCTTCGATTCCGCCGAGATCATCGAGATCCACCACGACGCGAAGATCGATGCACCATCCGGCACAGCCCTCATCATGGCCGAGGCGATGCGCGGCGGGCGGGATACGCCGTTCGCGGGCGACCACGTCGAGAAGTACGTCGTCGAGGGCGCGCGGGGTGGCGTGCACCGCGACGTGCACATCCACAGCCTGCGCCTGCCGGGTTTCGTCGCCTCCCATGAGGTGGTGTTCGGCGGGCCCGGCCAGTCGCTCAAGATCCGGCATGACTCGATTGGGCGCGACTCATTCGTGCCGGGCGTGGCGTATGCGGTAAAACACCTCCACGGTCGGCAGGGGCTCATCTATGGCCTCGACCGGCTCATGGACCTCACGTGAACCCACACGGCGACACAGGACCAACAGGAGGATTCGTGGCTCGGAAGCTGAACATCGCGGTACTCGGTGCGACCGGTCTCGTCGGGCGGACGTTTTTCCGCATCCTCGAAGAGCGCGACTTCCCCGTCGGGGAGCTGCGTGCGCTCGCCTCAGAGCGCTCGGAGGGCAAGACCGTGCCCTTCAAGGGCGAGCAGATCCCGGTCCACGCCGCGAAGCCCGAGTCGTTCGAGGGGATCGACCTCGCCTTCTTCTGCGTCGACGACCACATCAGCAAGGAGATGGCGCCCATCGCGGCGCGCGCGGGCGCCATTGTGATCGACAAGAGCAACGCCTGGCGCATGCAGCCGGACGTGCCGCTGGTCGTACCCGAGGTGAATCCGGAGGACATCCGCCTCAACGAGGGAATCATCGCCGGGCCGAACTGCTCGACCATCCAGATGGTGGTGGCGCTCGCGCCGATCCACCGCGTGAACCCGATCACCCGGATCATCGTCGACTCGTACCAGTCCGTCTCCGGCGCCGGTACGGCCGCGGTGGATGAGCTGGACGCGCAGAACCGAGCGATCGTAAACGACAAGCCAGTGGACGTTTCGGAGCTGCCGCACCAGATCGCGCTGAACGTGCTGCCCCACATCGGCGGCTTCAGCGACAACGGCTACTGCTCCGAAGAGATCAAGCTGATCAACGAGACGCGCAAGATCATGCATGCGCCGGACGTGGCCGTCTCGGCAACGACTGTGCGTGTGCCGGTGCACATTGGCCACTCGGAAGCAGTGCACATCGAACTGACCCATCCGATGAGCGCGAGCGACGTGCGCGAGCTGTTGTCGAGCGCGCCGGGTGTGGCCGTCGTCGACAACCCGCGAGCGGCTGAGTACCCGCTCGCTCTGGATGCCGAGGGCCGCGACGAGGTGTTCGTGGGCCGGATTCGCAACGACCTGTCCCATCCTCACGGGGTGGCGATGTGGATCGTGTCGGACAACCTCCGCAAGGGCGCAGCGCTCAACGCGATTCAGGTCGCGGAGCTTATGATGGAACAAGGACTGTTCTAGCGAGTCGAGGGAGGCCAGCCATGGAGCCGATCGGACGCCTCGCCACCGCGATGCTCACCCCATTCACCGCGGACGGCGCGGTTGATTATCCGCGGGCTCGCCAACTCGCCGAGGCGCTCGTCGCCAGCGGCACCGAGGCGCTCGTGGTATGCGGCACCACGGGGGAGGCGCCAACCCTTACCAGGGATGAAAAGCTCCGGCTCCTCGGCGAGGTGAAAGACGAGCTGCGCGGCCGGGTGCCGATCATCGCGGGCACGTGTGGCTACAGCACCGCGGAGAGCATCGAGCTGAGCCGCGAGGCGCTGCACGTCGGCGTGGATGCAATCCTCGGCACGGTGCCCTATTACAACAAACCGCCGCAGGAGGGGCTGGAGCGCCACTTCAAGGCGATCGCCGAGGCGGTGCCGTTGCCGATGATCCTCTACAACGTGCCGAGCCGCACCGCCACGAACCTGCTGCCATCGACCGTCGTGCGCCTCAGCGAAGTGTCGAACATCGTCGGCATCAAAGAGGCGAGCGGCAACCTCGAGGCGATCAGCACGATCATTCGCGAGAGCCGCGATGGCTTCCGCCTATGGAGCGGTAACGACGCGGACACCCTGCCGATTCTCGCGCTAGGCGGCTACGGCGTCATCAGCGTGGCAAGCCACCTCATCGGCCGGCAGATCGCCCGGATGATCGAGGCTGCGCTCGCTGGGGATCCGGCGGTGGCGGTACGGATCCACCATCAGATCACGCCGCTAGTTTCAGCCTTGTTCGTGACGACGAGCCCGATCCCGCTGAAGTACGCGATGCGCAGAGTCGGATTCGACTGCGGCAGCCTGCGCCTGCCGCTCGTCGACGTCGACGAGCGCTCGGCAGCTGTGATGGATGCGGCGCTCGCCGGGGCGCAGATCGACATCCGCAGCGCCGTCGCCGCGTAGGACCTCTCGGGAGGACTACCTGCGGACCGGTTGCGCTCTCGTATACGCCAACGTTCTTGTCATCCGGAGCACGGCAAAGAATCGCAAACCGGTTGTCGGGCCTACGGATTCTTCGCTTCGCTGCTTTGAAAATAGATTTCCATGCCGCGGTGGCGCCCCGGCGGGGCATGGCGACTCAGGATGAGATCGTACCAGCCGGCTGACGACAAACTCGCGGTCTCGACCGCGGTATACTGGTGGCGCTATGCCTATTTACGAGTTCAGATGCAATGGCTGCGGTGCGCGAGTCTCCTTGTTCGTCCGCTCGATGAATACGGACGCTACGGGTACCTGCGACCGCTGCGGCAGTACCGACCTGCGTCGCCTCGTATCCCGCTTTGCGGTGCATCGGCCCGCGGTTAACGCGAATGATTTGAACAAGGACACGTTGCTCGACGGGGTGGATTACTCCAACCCCGCCTCGATGGCGTCGTTCTTTCGCCGCATGACGGACACGTTTCAGGACGAGCCGAACGAGCACATGGACGAGATCATCGGTCGGCTCGACCATGGCGAAGCGATCGAGAAAGCGCTCGACCTCCACACACACGTGCATGGCGACGGCCATGACCATGGCGGTGCGGATTCGTCTGGAAGCGCCGAGGATTAGATCGTAGGTCGGGCTGCAACTCCGCAGCCTCGCGCACCATAGCGTGTCGCGCCGGCCCTGTCGCGGACTCGCCCGCCGCTCGTGTTTCTCAGGCCAGGGCCGAAGAACCCACCGTTATCCACGCTCATTGAGGCGCGTAGTGGGCAAGCCGCATCCCTGGCGACCGTCGGTATCGAAGGAATCCATCGCTATCCGCGGTCGTTGAGGCACGGATTCTTCGCCTCCGGGCTTTGAACGACAGATGTCAGAATAACGCACGAGGGAGGGCGACTTTCGGTCGCCCTCCCTCGTGCGTTGCGGCGTTTGGGTCCGCGCTAGCGGGCGGCTGCCGCCTCTTTGACCTTCGCGAAGCCGGGGAACACCCGGGCGGGGTTCTTGTTGATAATCGTGATCTTATCCTCTTCCGAGAGGAAGTCGAGCGCATCGATCACCGGCAGCAGGTTGTCGGAGGTCGTGCCGACTCCCGCCTTGCTCGGGTGATCGCTCTCCTGCCGCACGGCGCCGCCGGAGCCCGGAGCCTCGGTGCCGAAGCAGATGTTGTTGACGCCCCACTGCTTGATGGTCAGCGCCAGGTACTCCTGGTCATACACGCACGTGTCGAAGAACAGGTTGTTGCTCAGGTCCTTGCCGCGCGGGATGCGGTGGTTCGACGAGGTGATGAACCGGTCGAGCGCGCCACCACCGTGCGCGACGCAGATCTTCAGGTTCGGGAAGCGCTGGAACTGGTCGCCGTAGGCCAGGATTCGCGTGGCGAGGAATGTCTCCACCACGAAACCGACCTGGTAATTACCCGGAATGTGCGCGATGCGCGGGTCGAGGCAGTTGGTGCCGTGAATGAAGATCGGGGCATCCAACTCCTGGCTCTTCGCATACACCGGGTCCCAGTAACTCGTATTCATCCCCGGAGAATTGTGGCGACCATCCGGGTCCGGGCTGAGGTAGGTGCTGACGAACCCGTACTCCTTTACACACTTCTCGAACTCGGGGACGCAGTTACTGAGGTCCGCGGCCTCCGCGATCTGCGGCAACATCGATGCCCCGAGGAAGCGGTCCGGGTAATTGTCGACCTGCTTCTTGATCGTGTCGTTCGTGAACTCACACCAGCGGACAAGCAGATGACGCGGCATCCAGCCCATCATCGTGAAGGGACGGGGGCCAATGATCTGGACGTCGATATTCCGCTCGTCCATGTAGTTGATGTGGCGCTTGTTCTCCGTCATGAACGCCTCGTCGCTGAGCGGGTTCGCGCCACCGCCCATCGGGCCACCGGTCATGCCGGGACCGCCACCACGGAAGGGGCTAGCCCCCACATAGCCAGATGTCAAACCTCCCATGATCCAGTTGCGCGCCGCCGCGGGCGCTGAAACGTGACCATGGACGTCGAGAACCTTGGTGCCTTTGAACATCCTCTCGCCCTCCCTCTTTGACGTGCGACCAGCGAGATCGGAGCTCCCGGAGCCGCGAGCCATCCGGGGCAATCATCAACCGGCTGCGCCCCATAATAGATCATCCCGCGTCCGCGTGGGGCAAATTCGATTGCGCAAACGTGGACGGTCTCAACGAGTCACGGCACCACCTGCGCCCAGGCCACCCCGGCGTCGTAAAGATCGAAACAGATGAGAGAGCTCGTCTCACGGTGTCCGCGAGGGCCTCGGTCAGGTACCGACGTAGGCCGCGAGGTGCTCGCCGGTGAGGGTGGAACGGGCGGCGACGAGGTCGGCGGTTGTGCCCTCGAAGACGATCCGGCCGCCGTCGTGGCCGGCGCCGGGGCCGAGGTCGATGATCCAGTCGGCGTGTGCCATGACCGCCTGGTGGTGCTCGACGACGATGACCGACTTGCCGGAGTCGACGAGCCGGTCGAGCAGGCCGAGCAGCTGCTCGACGTCGGCAAGGTGGAGGCCGGTGGTCGGCTCGTCGAGGATATAGACGCCGCCCTTCTCAGCCCTGTGAGTGGCCAGCTTGAGCCGCTGCCGCTCGCCGCCGGACAGCGTAGTGAGCGGCTGGCCGAGGCTGAGGTAGCCGAGCCCGACGTC
>JAXDLH010000092.1:0-7550 GCA_034666705.1 Chloroflexota bacterium | reverse complement strand
CCATGCTCCACGCCATGCTCCACGCCATGCTCCACGCCATGCTCCACGCCATGCTCCACGCCATGCTCAAGGAAGAGGGACACCATGATTGACCGGTCGCGAACGCTCCAGCGGGGGCTCGGTCTCTGCGCCGCCATCCTGCTGGCGTGCATGCTGGCAGGCGCCTCGTCTACGGGCCGCGCGCTAGCCGCGGCCGCCGAGCCCGTGCAGCTCGGCCTGGCGCCGGTCAACGCGCCCGGGACCTATTTCACCTTGACCATGGGCGCCGGAGAAAGCCAGAAACTCACGGTGGCGATCAGCAACCATGGCGTTGGCGCAGTGCAGGCCCGGACCTTTGCCGCCGACGCTTATACGATCATCAATGGTGGCTTCGGCGCCCGGCTGGATGGCGAGCCTACCAGTGGCACGACCACCTGGCTAGCCTATCCAACGCAGACCCTCGAGCTGGCACCGGGCTCGGATCGGACCCAGGACTTCACCGTCCACGTGCCGGCCGCCACCACGGCCGGGCAGTACCTCACCAGCCTGGTAATCCAGAACGCGACCCCACTGGGTAGCGGCAACGCCCCCGGGGACGGCGTGACGTTCAACCAAACGGTGCGCCAGGCCATCGCCGTCTCGATCACCGTGCCTGGTCCCCTCGTGCCGAGCCTCACGATTGGGCCGGCGAGCCATCGCACCGTGGCGGACAAGTCCAGCATCGCGGTAGCGCTGCAGAACACCGGCAACGTGCAGCTCACGCCGCGCGGCCAGTTTACCTTGTTCGATCACACCGGCCAGCCGATCAGTAGCTCCCCAATTACCATGGACTCCTTCTACGCCGGCACCGCCACATTCGTCGAGGTGCCCCTGGCCCAGCGCCTCAACCCCGGGGACTACACGGCGACCCTGACGCTCGCGGAGGACGGCAAGCGGCTGGCCTCGACCAGCTCACTGGGGTTCGCAGTGCCCCCGGCGGAGGCCGATGTGGTCCCGCAGCCGCTCGGGGCCGCCGCGCAGCTCACCGCCGTGCATCAGGCGCCCTCGCTCCCAAGTGCGCCGCTCTGGCCCTGGGTCCTGGCGATCGTCGCGGTCCTGGGCCTGCTGGTGGTGCTGGGATGGTCGGGCGTGTGGTCTCGCCGGCACCCAGCCTACTCGTAAGCCGAGGGATGGGCAGCATGACTCCGCGGCGGCGCGGCGCCCTCCTCACGCTTACTATGCTCATGGCGACGCTCGTCGTGACCCGTCCCAACGGACCGAGCTCGGCCCACGCGGCAGAGGCGACGCCCGCCGCCAGCAGCACTGCGGTCCCACTCACTGCAATCAGTACCGGGCCGGCCGTGAGCCCCACCGTCTCCGCCGCGCCGTCGCTCACGCCGGGCGCCTCGCCGCCACCCACCGCCAGCCCTACCGTGGTAGCCTCCTTGGCGACTGCCACCGTGATCGTTGCCGCCACCGCCGTCGTCACCCCGACCGCCCCGGCGGCGAGCACTCCACAGGGCGTCGCCACCCGCGAGCCCACGTCGGTCACGAACCGCACCCTCGTGGGTGCGCCAAGCGGGAGTGGTTTCGCGGCGAGCGTCGCCAGCCTGGCCTTCCCCGTGGCGGCCTACTCCCATGGGGCGCGATTACAGACCGGCGTCCTGGTAGTGACGGCTGATGACAGCGCCGGCTTCCTCGACGGCTGGAACGTGACGCTCCAAGCGTCCGCGTTCAGCTACGCGGGTGTCAACCACGGCGCCGACATCCCGGCGGCCAACCTCGCCCTCTCGTCAGTGAGTGCACCGGTGATGACCGCTGGCCAGCCGATCGACGGCACGAACGGGCCGCGTGTGCCAACCACGTCGCCGGTTGGGACCCTCGATACGGCCCGCAAGCTGCTCCAAGCCAGCCCCGCGTACGGGCAGGGGATCTATCTGCAAAATCTCGGCGTCAGCTTCACCATTCCGGCGATGGCGCGAGCCGGCGTCTACACGGGCGTCTTGACGACGACGATCAGCTCCGCGCCCTGACGACGAGGCGGGTGTGAGCCGGTAGCGAGCCGCTCAGGGAGACGCTGGGCAGCGCGGACTGGGCGAAGTAACCAAGCAGCTTGTTCAAAAGCCTCCTTCGGTGCCCCGCGAGGCTAATGCACCGTCCCTGCCGAGGGGAGGTCATGCCCGAGCGCGCCAGCCGTCGCTGCTTCTGTACGGCGCGGATCCACGTCAGTAGGGGCCCTTCAACAAGCTGGAACCTTATCGGACCCACATGAAACGCAACAGCGCAGGCTAGAGCGATGACGGCTGCTGATAGCCGGCCAAGGCCCAGATCCTAACTGCTGCCCGGGGGCATTTCTGCATCTCCAGGCTTCCCGGGCCGATGGCTGTTGGCGAGGCCTGCGGGCGACCTAGGTGGTCCATCCACGCAGATTCTGGTCCACGAGCTGGAATCCCGACGCGCATGAAGAAACCCTCATGTATCCGGCACCCAGATCGATTAACGTGTCAATGGACCAGACACTCCACTGGCGAAGCTGGAGTTGACCTAATCTTGCGTGAACCACTGCCATCGCTACCGCCCATTCCTCTCGTGCCGCTGCCAGAGGACCGATTTCGCCTTGCCGTCGAAGCGGCCTCGGTCGCCATGATCATGGTCGATAGCCGGGGCCGGATCGTGTTGGCGAATCCGCAGGCGGGCCACCTCTTGGGGTACGCCCCGGAGGAATTGCTGGAGCTGGCTGCGGAATGCGTGATCCCCGAGCGCCTGCGGTCCCGGCAACTGCTTGCACCACGCCCGTCCGGCGACCAACCCGGGGCCCAAACCGGGGGCGCCGGCCGTGAGGAGTATTTACTGCGGCGGGACGGGAGCGAAGTGCTCGTGGAGATTGGGCTCACGCCCATCGCGACCGGCGAAGGCACCTTCGTGCTCGCCTCGATCATCGATCGTACCGAGCGCCAACGGACGGAGCAAGCACTGCGCGATGGCGAGGCCCGACTCGCCGGGATCATTGGGTCAGCCCTGGACGCGGTCATCTCCCTCGATCCCGACCAGCGCATCGTGCTGTTCAATGAGGCGGCCGCGCGCATGTTTGGCTGCGACGCCGAAGCCGCGCGGGGCGAGCCAGTCGAGCGGTTCATCCCCGCCCGGTTGCAGGCCGCCTATGCGGCGCGGCTGCACCATTTTGCGGAGACTGGCGTCACCACCGGGCCAATGGGCTCCACCGGCCTGCTCTACGGGCTGCGGGTGAACGGCGAGGAGTTCCCGATCGAAGCCACGATTTCCCAGGTCGACGTCGCCGGCGCGACGCTGGTGACCGTCATCATGCGGGATGCGACCGCGCGCCACGAGGCCGACGCGTCCTGGGCACGGCTGGCCGCGCTCGTCCAATCCACGGACGACGCGATTGTGGGCAAGACCCTCGCCGGCGTCGTCACCAATTGGAACCCGGCAGCGGAGCGACTCTATGGCTATACCGCCGCTGAGATGGTGGGCCAGCCCCTCACGCGTCTCTCCCCCCCGGAATTGGCCGACGAATTGCCCGCGATCCTCGCGCGCCTCGCCCAGGGTCAGCAGGTGGAGCGGCACGAGACCGTGCGGCTCACCAAGGATGGCCAGCGGCTGGCGGTGGCGGTCACGATCTCCCCCATTCGCGACGATGCGGGTGCGGTGGTGGGCGCCGTGGCGATCACCCACGACGTCACTGCGCGCCGCCTGGTGGACGAGCAACTCCGTGCCAGTCAGCAGCAGCTGGAAGAGGCGGCGGCCGTCGCGCACCTCGGCCACTGGAGCTGGGACCTCGGTACCACTGAGCTCACCTGGTCGGCGGAGCATTACCGGATCTTCGGCCTCGCGCCCCGGGCCGGTCCCATCGATGTGGAGGAGGGCCTCGCCCAGGTCCATGCGGATGACCGGCGCTTGCTCCGGGGCGCCGTCGCCCGTGCGATCCGCGACGGTGCCCCGTTCGACCTCGAGCTGCGGGTCCTGCGAGTCGATGGCTCGACGACCGTCATCCAATCCAAGGGGGTGCGGCAGCTCGATGGGCATGGCATTCCCGTGCGGCTGTGGGGGACCGCGCAGGACATTACCGCGCGCAAGGCGGCAGCGGCGACGCTGGAGGCGAGCGAGCAGCGCTTGCGGGCGATTGTGCGCTCGCTCGACGATGTCGTCTTCGAGTTCGATGCCGAGGGAACCTACCTCAACGTGTGGACCAACGACGACGCGCTCCTCGCGCAGCCCCGCGAGCTCCTGCTCGGGCGGCGCGTGACCGACGTCCTGGGGGAGGAGCTCGGGCGTCCCTATCTGGAGGCATTCCAGCGGGTGCTCCGCACCGACGAATCGGAATTCATCGAGTACTCGCTCGCCGTGGGTGCGGGCAGCCGGTGGTTCCAGGCGAGCATCCACCCGGTCCACTTGCCAAACGGGACCTCCGCGACGGTATCGATGCTCGCCCGCGATATCACCGAGCGGAAGAGCCTGGAAGCGCAGCTCCGCCAGGCGCAGAAAATGGAATCGGTCGGCCTCCTGGCCGGCGGCATCGCGCACGACTTCAACAATCTCCTGACGGCCATCATCGGGTTCAGTGAGCTGGCCCTCGACGAGCTGGGGGATGAAGCGCAACGCTGCTATCTGCGCGAGGTACTGGATGCCGGGGAGCGGGCGGCCATCCTCACCCGCCAGCTGCTCGCCTTCAGCCGCAAGCAAGTCCTCCAGCCGCAGGTGCTCGATCTGAACACGATCGTGGCCAGTGTGGAGAGCTTGCTGCGCCGGGTCATCGGCGAAGACATCGCGCTGGTGACCGGGCTCGCGCCGGATCTCCAGCTCGTCGAAGCGGACCCCAGCCAAGTCGAGCAGGTCATCATGAATTTGGCCGTCAATGCGCGCGATGCCATGCCCGCCGGGGGCACGCTCCGCATCGCGACCGCCAACGTCGTGGCGAATCCTGAGCTCGTCGCCGGGGATGGCGGGGTGATTGCCGGCCCGACGGTCACGCTGACGATCACCGATACGGGGCACGGCATGAATGCGGAGACCCAGACGCGGGTCTTTGAACCATTCTTCACCACCAAGGAGCCGGGCAAGGGCACGGGACTGGGGCTCTCCATGGTGTATGGGATCGTCAAGCAGAGCGGCGGCGAGATCCACGTGCGCAGCGTTCCCGGCTGGGGGTCCACGTTTACCATTGCCTTCCCCCAGGTCGCGGACCGCCACGTGGCGCCCCGCCTGAGCGAAGCGCAGGTGACCCTGCCGACTGGCACGGAGACCGTGCTGATCGTTGAGGATGAGCCGACGGTGCAGCTGTTGGTGACCGCCGTGCTCACGGCACTTGGCTACACCGTGCTCGCGGCCAACGGCGGGGAAGCAGCGCTCGCGATAGCCCAGAGCCACCCAGGCCCGGTCGACCTCCTGGTGACCGATATGGTCATGCCGGGAATGGGCGGCCGCGAGGTCGCAATGCGCCTCAGCGTCGGTCGCCCGGAACTGCAGGTGCTCTTTATGTCCGGCTTTCCCGGCGAGGCGGCGATTCGTCAGCGGACGCTCGAGGTAGGCTCCGCCTTCATCCAGAAGCCCTTTACTCCCTTAGCGCTGGCCCGGAAGGTGCGCGAGACGCTCGATGATTGAGGACTACCGTATCCAGGCGCTGCCTGGAAAAGACCTTTCCCCGGTTGTCAGTTGTCGCCTCCGCTATTAAGTCAGCCACCCTTAGTGAGTGGTCCCGCCGTAACGCTGTCGATAGACACTGATCCGCGCCGATTGCGAGCAAAGCGGGCAGTCTGCGCGAGCGGGCTTGTGGAAACGCATCCCGGATTGGGGGAGGGCCAGGGTATCCCAAACAAAGAAGTTGTCGAGGCGATAGTGCACTAAACTCAAGCCAAGGTGAAACCCGCATTCGCTCAGGCGTGATTACGCACGCGGAAATGCGGTTCTCATCGTGGCTTTGGTTTAGTGGGTCAGTTCGCACGATGATAACGATTGGTGGATGACGGATGACGGCAGCGGCCAGGCGGCCGGCGGGTACAGCCCCCCGAACCACCCAGGGGGTGGCGACGGGCCCAGGCGCGGTCGCGGCGTGCCGCGCGTTTGCCGCCCCACTCGAACGGCGTGGGCGCCGCGTTCCAGCCCCGCACCGTGGCCGCGAGCCACTCGCTCAAATCGGCGGTGCTCGCCGGATGCTGCCCGGTGAGCGCGCGGCGCACGACGATGCGCTGGATCGATTCGGCCAGATTCAGCCAGGATCCGCCCCGCGGCGTGTAGAGCAGCATGATCCTATGGGCGCACAGCCAGCACACTAGCGCCGGGGTCTTATGGCCGGCGAGGTTGTCTCAGACCAGCAGCACGCGTTGCGGCCGCAACGCGCTCGGCAGGGTGAAGGGCGCGTTCAGCCCGGCTTGCCACACGGCCCAGGCCGCGCGGGTCGCCTCGGCGTCCACCGGCTCGGCGGCCGGCCGGCTGGCCAGGATCTTGGTCAGCTCCCGTTGGAGCCAGGGGTGGAGTACCGCGTTCGGCGCGTGCGTCACGGGTTCGGCCCAGAGCTGGCCGGTGGCCGGGCGGCACAGCGTCAGCAGTTTGGTAGTCCCGCCGCGCACGTACGCGTGGGGATACGTGGCCGGCGCGCCCATCGGCTGCCACGAGTGGCCGGGCTGGGGGATCGCTTGGTAGGGCCCCGCCTCGTCCTGGCAGAGCGCCAGCGGGCCCTGCCGCTCGCCGCCGGTGTAGGCCGCTTCGATCAGCTCTTTTTGGGGGCGGTGTCCGGGTTGGTCACTGCGACCGGCCCGGCCTTGCGCTTGCGGATGACCGTGCCGGTCGTGCACCAGGTGCGGTTCTGCTGCCAGCTGAACCCGGTGGCCCACAACGTCTGGAGAATGGTCTTGGTGCTCACCCCGGGCAGCCCGTCCGGCGCGGTCCGGAGCGCACGCTGCAAGGTAGTGAGCGACCAGGTCGCCGTCCCATCGCGTTCCCGATCCGGGGTGCGTCGGAACTCGGCGAGGATCCGGGCCCGCGCCACCGCTCCATAGCGGGCCTTCCCCTCGGCCAGCCGGTCCAGCGCGGCGCGAAACGCTTCGTCCATCAAGTTCCGGGCGCCTCCCGACTATTGGAGAGCTCGTGGTGTCCACTCGGTCTCCGCTCAGCACATCGTACTCACGAGGCCAGAAAAATGCGACGCTCCAACCGCAGAAAGCATAAGCACCACCCCAGCAATCACTCCACGTACGACGGCTTGCTCGTCTAGCTTGAAGGGGTCATGATGGAGAGGGCCGGGCAAGCTATGAGACTATCGAGCTCCACGGTAGTCGAGCAAAGTCGATTGCGCTTGTGCAACCGCGAACGTTCGCTCGTGGTCTAGGATATCACCGATCCCGTCCTGGCTTTCGTGCAGTTCTTGGGCGCTGACGCAACCGGAGGTCGTGATGCATGAGCCCCAACTCTTTACTCTCATCCGGCACCGCGATGAGACGGGCGTCAGTGGCACGGGGCGGGTGCTCGATGGTGTGGTCTTCCACACCGGGCAGGTGGTCATTTGTTGGCGATCGGATCTGAACCCCACCCGCCCCGGCGCCAGCAGCCTCGCCATCTACCCCTCCTGGGATGCGTTC
>JAXDLH010000091.1:0-5478 GCA_034666705.1 Chloroflexota bacterium | reverse complement strand
AACGAGACCGAGGAGCCGATCTTCTGGCAGGACGGCCTCGACGTGCCGCTGGTGAACAACCTCGACGGCATGTTCTTCGAGGCGCACCCGATGATGCAGCAGGAGTACACGCGCCCGATCGACTCCTCAGGCCGCGCGTATGGCCAGGGCGGCCTGCGCCCGACGTGGCAGAAATGGGTGCAGCCCTACTCGCCAATGCTGAACTACACCTGGGAGCAGACGCGCGACACCCTCGCCCACATGGCGAAAGAGGCCCCTGGCACCCCATGGGACGGGATCTACATGGAGTACATCAACCCGAATACCGGCGGCCCGATGATGCCGACGATTGGCGCCCACGCCCAATTGCTGCGCCCGGGAGAGCACACGCAAGCACACCGCCACACGATGGATGTGGTCTACCAACCGGTCGAGGGCTCGGGATATACGATCGTCAACGGTGTGCGCTTCGACTGGGCAGAGCACGATATTTTCGTCATCCCCAAATGGGCGATCCACGAGCACGTCAATGGTTCCAAGACGGCGGATGCCTGTCTGTTCTCCTATAACGACCAGCCGGTGATGCAGGCGCTCGGCCTCTACCGCGAAGAAGAGCTCGTGGAGAACGACGGTTATCAGGAGCTGACTGGTAGCTTCACCCCGCTGTAAACGCTGTGCACGCCCTGTGACGCAAATCGCCAAGAATCAATGACCCGCAGCGTGGTAGAATGCGGCGCCCCGCGGCGAGCGAGGGCGCGGGCCCGGCCTGGCGATTTCCGGCGCAGCGCGGCTCGCGAGCCTCCTCGCGGCCGCTAGCGCGCCGATCGCGAGTGGCACGCTACCCCAATTCACCCAGGTTGACCCATTCCGCACGACGTGCGATATGGGCCACGATAGGAGCCGTTCTTGACCTCCACCGCCCTACCGGTCCCTCCGGTCGGACAACAGCGCTGGTTGACCCACCTCTTCGTGTTTGTCCTCCCCGTACTCGGCGCCCTTGGCGCGATCGCCACGATCGTGCTAGGCCGGGTCACCTCCTTCCACGTGGGAATGTTTCTCGTGCTCTGGCTGCTGACCGGTTTCGGCATCACTGTCGGCTATCACCGATTGGCGACGCACCGGAGCTTTGAGACCCACGATAGCGTGCGGCTGGTGCTGCTCATCCTCGGCTCCATGGCAGTTCAGGGACCCGTGATCGAATGGGTTGCCAACCACCTGAAGCACCATACGTACTCGGATCGCGAGAACGATCCGCACTCCCCCACTCAGGGCCTCTGGTACTCACATTGGGGCTGGCTGTGGGAAGACGTCACCATTGAGACCGAGAAGTACGCGGCGCCGCTCAAGCGCGATCCGGTCGTCCTATTCGTGAACCGGACCTTCCCCATCTGGGTCACCCTGGGCTACGTCGCGCCGTTCCTGATCGCAGGTTGGGACGGGTTAATCTGGGGCGGCTTCTTCCGACAATTCGTCGTCCAGAACGTCACGTTCGCCGTGAACTCCGCCTGTCACCGTTGGGGCAAGCGCCCATTCGAGACTGGCGACCGCAGCACCAACAACTGGGTGATCGGTATCCTCGGTCTCGGCGAGGGCTGGCACAATAACCACCACGCCTTTCCCATCTCGGCCTTCCACGGCCTGCGATGGTGGGAGTTCGATCTCTCGGGCCATCTGATTCGCACGCTGCAAGCGTTGCACCTGGCCTGGGACGTGCGTCGACCCAGCATGCAGCAGCTACAGCGGAAGCTCACGGAACCGGGGGCGCTGCAGCAGTACAGCCGCATCGGAGCGTAGCTTCCAGAAGCGGGAATCCTTTAGCTGTCGCGCACAAAGGGCCCCCATCCTGCGGTCTGCAGGCGCTGGGGGCCCTTCGAACGCTTTTATGACTGCGTTCTATGCTGCTTTAGACACTGGCGAGCCCGCACGATCGAGCTCCAGCCGCGCGGTATAGCGCTCGAAGAATGCGCCCAATGCCCAGTCACCGATGACGCGGAACTTGCTCTCCAACCCTTGCAGGCGCCCGAGGTAGAACGTGCGCCATAGCAGCCAGGCCGCATAGCCGGTCAGCTTGAAGCCCAGCACGTCCGCCACGGCGGCGTTCGTGCCGAGCGATATCATGTCACCAAAGCGCCGGTAGATGAACGGCCGCGGCGCCTCGCCTCGCAGCTCGCGCACCACGTTCTCAGCCACAGCGATCGCCTGCTGTACTGCCACCTTGGCGTCTGCCGGGAGCGGCTTGTCGGTCTCCGGATCGCTGTAAGCTGCGGCATCCCCGAGCGCATAGACCCCGGGGTGGCCTGGCACGCGCAGGCACTCGTCGACGACGATCGCGCCGGCTCGACCCTTCTGCACGCCGAGCGCCTCCACAACGGGGCTGGCCTGGACGCCAGCGACCCAGACGAGGGTGCGCATCGGAATCCGCTCGCCCTCCTTGGTCGTCACGACGCCGTCCTCAACGTGGTCGATTGCGGTCCCGAGCCGCATCTCAACCTCCTTCCGTTTGAGGACGCGCGTGGCGACGGTAGCCAGATCATCCTCGAGGTTCGGCAGCACCCGGTCCTTCATCTCGAACAAGATGATGCGCACGTCGTCCTCGAACGAGATGTTCGGGTATTCCTCGATCAGCGTGTGGTGAATGAAGTCGTGCAGCGCAGCACACAACTCGACCCCGGTGGGTCCCGCTCCAACCACGACGAAGGTCAGCAACTCGCGACGCTTTTCCGGGGCGGACTCCAATGTGGCGCGCTCGAAGCAGTCCACGACGTGGTTCCGAACCTGGACGGCGTCAGCCATCGTCTTGAAGGTAATGGCACGTTCCTCCACGTCCGTCATACCGAAGTAGTTGGCGACGCTGCCCAGGCCAATGACCAGTTTGTCGTACGACACGTCGCCGGCGTCCGTGTGGACCACGTGATTGACGAGATCGATGCCACGGACCTCGGAGCGGCGGAACGCGAGGTGATGGTCGCGCATGAGGCGACGAACCGGGAATGCGACGTGCCTTGGCTCGACTGCGGAGCCCGCCACGAGGGTCAGCATCGGCGTGAAAAGATGGTAGTTATTGCGGTCGATCAGCATGACTTCTGTATCTGGATCATCCCAGTACGCATCGGCCACGCGGATTCCCGCGTATAGGCCGCCAAATCCGGCGCCAAGCACCAGCACGCGCCGCCGCGGCTCCGTGTCGCGCTCGACGATGGAGCGCGCCGTTCGGCCCCGACGCTCCGCGGAGGCCCAACGCGCCGCTCCCCACCCGATTCCCGCGACCGCGGCCAACGCCGCACCCTTCGCCGCTGCGCCCATCACCGCACCTCCACCCCTTGCTCTTCTATCACTGTAGCAGGGGCGACGGCGGGCGCCGAGTCAGGTCACTTACCTGACCCCAACTCAGTCCTGAGCTCGCCGAACGGCCACAGGGCCCCGTGCCGGCGAGTCGACCACGCGCGGCGCTGCGAAGCTAACGCGCCGCGGGTGCCGGTGATTCGGGCCCGGGCGGCGCGGTGCGCGCCTCGGCGTAGGCGAGCCAGGCGCCGCCAAGCCCGCCGATCAGCATCAGCAGCGTGACGACTCCGCCGACGATCGGCACCGCACGGAGCGCCTCCAGGATCAGCATCCCAACCAGCACCGACAGCACCGCCCACCAGTACCCTGCGACCGGTCGCAGTTGCGAAAGCAGGAGGCGGCCCACAGCCAGCCCGACGATCGCCTGCGAGCTATAGAGCAGGATGACGTAGAGGATAAGCAGCACTACGGCGACAGGGAGACCAATGGCCGTGAACATGAGCAGGATGGCGGCAAGCGGCATCCCAAGGAGGAGTCCAAAGCCCCAGCCCAGACTGAGCAATGGCTGCTGCACGATTGCACTGCCGGCCGAATTCATTCCTCGGGGGGAAACGGCCAATGCCACGGCGCCAAGCATCGTAACCGTCAGAATCGAGTAGAGCGTGGCGAGCAGTCGGCCGACCGGGTCAGTGCCGTTTTGTGGGGCCGGGTCGCGGCGCATCACCTGGCCGCGTACCTGCTCTCGCACGTCGCGCGCACTGAGATCGTGCGCGCTCTCATAGCTGAGGTTCCCGTTGATGAGGGCATCGTTGGCGAGCGAAAGCTGGTCAACACCACTTACGTCGACGTCGCCGCCCACCGTGCCAGCCAGCGTTGCATCGTTTGCCCATGCTCGCACATTGCGGCCCACGCCTTCGCGCACGTCAAGGGTTTCCGCGGCGGTAATGAGGTCTCGGCCCACATGGCCGGCGACAGTAAGGTTCTGTCCAGCGGCGACCACATCGCCGGCCACGCTGCTGCCTATGGTTACGGTTTGGCCGGCGGCACGCACCGCGCGATCCACCTGACCGGTAATGGTGACCGTCTCACCGGCGGCATTCAGGCTGCCAGTGACCCGGCCATTCACGATGACCGTCGTGCCCGCGGCGTACAGGTCGCCGTCGATGGTCCCGTCGATCTGCACGGTCGTCCCCGCGATGTACACGTCGTCGTGGATCACCTCGCCGGCAGCCACCGTGGGCTCGGGCCCTCCACGAAACTCGGCAGCGAGGGCCGGGGACACAGCGACCAGCAGCATACCGAGCGCGACGAGCACGCTGACGAGCCGCAGCCTCACTGAGCAGCCTCATCGTCGATTGGGGGAGCCGGGACGAGCAGCGTCAGGTCGTTGCCTGCGTACGGTGCAAGGACGGCTGCGGCGCGCTGCACCTCGCTTTCCAGGACGAGGATCTCGTGCGGATCGAGCGCTGGTGTCGCGTAGGCGAGCCCCGCGCCGACATTCTTGGTGCCACAGCGAATCCCGTTATCGGCGAGCAGCCCGGCCAGCATGCCAGCCGTGAGCTCGTTGGCAGCCCTGGCTACCGCCACGACGCGGTCCGCCATGAATCCCTCCCTACGCGCCGCGCTGGCGCAGCGCAGTTATAGCTTTCCACCGGTGCCCCGGACACACCGGGCGGGCGGTACCGCGCATAGTAGAATGGCCAACAGGTCCGCGGCGCGGATGAGGATGAGGAATGGACACCTTCCCCCAGACCCAGGAGCGGTCCCAGCCGCAGTTGGCTGGCCCCCTCGTTGTCATCGGCGCCATCGTCGTCCTCCTCCTGGTTTTTGCAGGCGTGGTGGACTTTTCGACCGAATGGCTCTGGTTCAGCAGCCTCAACGTCGCCAGTGTGTTTGTCACGACGCTCTGGGCGCGCCTGGCACTGTTCGTACTCGGCGCCGCCGTTTTCTCCGTGATCTTCGGCGTCAATGTGGCCATTGCGCGACGCCTTGCCTATAGCTTCGACGTGCGGCCTCGACGAGGGCGTACGACGACGACGTGGGAGGACCTGCTTGCCCAGGTCGGGGCGCAGGTCGGACGCCGCGGCGACTATACCCGCCTGATCAACGCTGGCGTGCTGCTCGTGGGCGCCCTGCTCGCCCTATTCATGGGACTCGCGGCAGCCGGCAACTGGGTCGTCGCGCTGCAGTTCGTGAATCGTACGCCGTTCGGGATCG
>JAXDLH010000090.1:0-8804 GCA_034666705.1 Chloroflexota bacterium | reverse complement strand
ATTGTTCGCGCACCCGTCCGCATCAGTTTCGCGGGTGGTGGTACTGATCTCGAAGCCTACTACCGCGAACATGGCGGACTCGTCGTATCCACGACGATCGATAAGTACTTTTATGTGCTGGTGAATCGGAACGGGATGGATTCCGTTCAAATCTCCTCGTCTGATTACCACACCTTTTTCCGCCAGCGGCGCGGTGCCCCGATGCTGTGGGGTGGTGATCTTTCCCTCCCCCGCGCGTTTTTGCACGAGTTCGGCATCGATTCTGGTATCTCCCTCTTTCTTGCTTCGGAGATCCCGCCGGGTACGGGCCTTGGGTCGTCGAGCACGGTCTCGGTCGCGCTGGGCAAGGCGCTGAGCACCCTGGGTGGGCAGCGCCTCTCGCCGGGCGAGCTCGCCGAGCTTGCTTCGCGCGTGGAGATTGAAAAGCTGGAGATGCCGATTGGCCGGCAGGATCAATATGCGGCGGCTTTCGGCGGACTGAACGTGATGCACTTCTCGCGCAATGGAGTCGACGTAGAACCGCTGGGGCTTCAGCCGCAGGTTGAGCGTGCGCTCGAGCGGCATATGATGCTTTTCTTCACCGGCGTGGCACGCAGTGCCTCGAACATCCTGAAGAATCAGCAAGCTGCGACCGAGCAGCATGATAACGACACGATGTCCTCGCTCCACCGCCTCAAGGCGATGGCGCAGCGCACCATCCAACTTTTGCGCGACGGAGATCTTGCTGCGTATGGCGAGCTGCTAGATGAATCGTGGCAAGCGAAGAAGCGGCTTGCACCGCACATCAGTAATGCCCGGATCGACGGGTGGTACGAGGTTGCGCGCCAGCATGGAGCGACGGGCGGCAAGATTACCGGCGCTGGCGGTGGTGGCTTCCTCATGCTGTACTGCGACGAGCCGTATCAAGAATCGGTGACCGGCGCACTCGAGGATCTCGGGCTGGTGCGAATGGACTTCCACTTCGAGCACGATGGCGCGGTGGTCCTCATGGATGCGTTACCCCGAATCCACCAATTTGACCAGCGTACCCCCCAACTGGCAGGCATTGCATATGGCTGAAAGCGTCGCTGAGGACACCGGCGATCTGAGTACCGCACGACGTGGGTCGACAAGAAGCGGGAAGGCGCGATGGCAAGACCGACGGTGGCCGATGCTCGCGCTCGTGTTGATCGATGCGCTGTGCCTGCTGCTTGCGGTCAACGGCGCGAGCGCGCTCCGGCTGGTGACCGATGGCCTCTTGCCAACCGCGGCGTTGCCCATTGAGCGACACATCATTGCCTCACTCTTGGCAGTGCCGACGCTCCTCATCCTGTTCCAGATTCACGGGCTCTACGACGCGGACCGCATTCTGGTGGGCACGCGGGAGTACGCCCGCATCGCCAATGCGGCGAGCTACGGGGTGCTCATCGCTCTCGCCGTGAGCTTCTTTACCGGCAATGGACCCCTGATCTCTCGGTCCTGGATTCTGCTGGCCTGGGTACTCACCATCGTCTGTGCTGGTATTGGTCGGTTCGCCGTGCGGCGTCTCGTGCGGCAACTGCGGGAGCAGGGTTCACTACGCACGCGGGTAATCATCGTCGGCGCATCGAGTTTCGGGGTGGCGATTGCCGAGCAGTTGCGCGATGCGAAGCGAGAAGGGCTCGATATCGTGGGGTTTTTGGACGAGTATCTTCCGCTAGGTGAGGCGTTGCTTCCTGACGTCTCGGTCATTGGTCGGCCAAGTGATCTGGTGCGCAACCCGGGAGCCGACCTCGCGGACGAGTACATCCTCGTCCCGGCGGCTCTTCCTCATCAGCGAATCGAGGACATCACACGCTTGATGGTCACGGGTTCCGGCCCCGTGTTGCGTATGGCAATCAGTACGAGTGATTTGCTGACCCGCGGACTGCTGGTGGCTGAGCGTGGCGGCGTGCCGCTCGTGACGCTGCGACGCGCTCGTCTCGTGGGGCTGGATTCCGTAATGAAGCGATTGCTGGACCTTGTGGGAGCCTCATTGGCCGGAATCCTCCTGGCTCCTTTGGGGCTCGTCGCGGTCGCGCGGAGCTACCTTGCGGGGAACCGGACGTTGCTCAGCCGCGAGTACGTTTCGGGAGCGAGCGGTGACAAGGTACCGCTCTGGCTGCTGGACCGGGGGGTCACGACCTGGCTGCCGCTTCGCGGCGCGCCCGCGTTGCTTGCCGTGCTCCGAGGTCAATTGAGCCTCGTGGGTCCACGGCCTTTGGCGTGGAGCCCGGAGCGATCGTCCTCCGCGGCCCTGTGGTTGATTGGCGCCAAGCCGGGTCTGACGGGGCCGTGGCGGGTGACGGGCGCGGAGGCATCGCTCACGGACCAAGCCGCGCGGGATCTCGCATATATCCGGAACTACAGCATCTGGGAGGACTTGCGGCTGTTGACAGAATCGCTCCGGCGGCTGCGACCCGATCGCATCCTCCTGCCACTTGCCCGGTGGGAACGACGCTCAGTGGGAGGCGGCGTGCCCATGGGGGAGGCGACCGGCCTTCTTGAATCCGGAGCGATGGGATGATCCGTGCTGGGGTAGTCCCTCAACGCCGTCTCAACTCCTTCAAGCCGTGATCTCCATTGAATAAGTGGAAACTCGCAGCACAGCAAATGCGCAGGCTGAAGGGGGTAATCGGCGCCCATGCTCGCGATGATGCGAGTTGAGCGTAGGATCGACTCGTTACCAGCGGGCAACTGTTCATTACGCATTCCGTTAGAGGGGCGGGGGATTATGTCGAACATCTACAGTCGTAGGAGTCACTGAATGAAGGCGCTGGTTACCGGGGGGGCTGGATTTATTGGCTCCCACCTCGTCGATCTCCTGGTGGCAGAGGGCCACGACGTGGCCGTGGTGGACAATCTGGTGACGGGTAAGCTTCGGAACCTCAATCCGGCCGCACGGTTCCATGAGATCGACATCGTCAATCCTGCCCTGGAAGATATTTTTCGCGAAGAGTCGCCTGACGTCGTGTTTCACGAGGCAGCCCAGGCGTCCGTGAAGGCATCGACCGATGATCCCCGGTACGACGCGCAGGTCAACGTCATCGGACTTCTGAACGTGCTCGAGGCCTGCGTGGCCGCCCGGGTTAAGAAAGTGGTCTTTGCTTCTTCCGGGGCGACGTACGGCAACCCAGAGCGCTTGCCCATGGACGAGGAGCATCCGCAGCGGCCTGAATCGCCCTACGGCATTACTAAGTTCATGGCAGAGCACTACCTGCGCTATTACCAACTGGATCGCGGTCTTGGCTTTACCGCATTGCGGTACGGCAATGTGTACGGTCCTCGACAGGACTCGCTCGGCGAGGCCGGCGTGGTCAGCATCTTCATTCGCCAACTCCTCACGGAGCAGGTGCCGGTCATCCACTGGGATGGCGAGCAAGTACGTGATTATGTGTACGTGGGTGACGTGGCACGGGCGAACCTGCTCGCAGCCACGGCGGGCGACGGCCGGTGCTACTGCATCGGGACTGGCATCGGGACCTCGGTCAACGAGCTCTATCGGGTGCTCTGCGATGAGACCGGAGTCAATGTGTCACCCCGGCATGGGCCCCGCCGGGCTGGCGATCTTCGTGCGGCTCGTTTCGAAACGAAGCTGGCGCGAGCGGAGATCGGCTGGGAGCCGGTGACCTCGTTGCGCGACGGGATTCGGGCGACCGTCGAAGCATGTCGGGACGACCTCGACGCGCAGGTCGTCCCGACGCCAATTCGGCCCCGGGTTCAAGAGGTCGCCGCGTGGCCGTAGAGATGGATGGGCACGGCATCGCCGAGCAGCTCGCCTACTACGTACGTGGGCAGGCGCCCAGTCTGGGCGACTACCTTTTACAGGGGCTGCTGACGACCGTGCTGGGCACTGTACCGGGCTTGCCCGGCATTGCCCTGCGGGGAATGGCGTATCGGTTGATGATGCGTATGGATGGCATGGCCGCGATTGAGAGTCATGTGCGCTTGCGCCATGCACGCAACATTCGTCTGGGCCGGAATGTCTTCCTGGACGAAGGGGTTTACCTCCATGCCTGCCCGAATGGGATCGAGTTGGGCGCGGGAACCTGCGTGATGCATCACACCGAGTTGCACGTCTTCAACTTCCGCGATCTTCCCCACGCGTTCATCAAAGTGGGCAAGGGAACGTTTATCGGCGAGTCGGTGGTGATTCGAGGTCAAGGTGGCGTGACCATTGGGAATTCGGTGCTCATCGCGCCCGGAGCCAAGATTCTGGCTGTCAACCACAACTTCTCCGATGTCGACCTGCCTGTCATCTCCCAGGGCATAACTGGGCACGGCATTGTGATCGAAGATGGCGCCTGGATCGGCGCCGGCGCGGCCGTGCTGGATAGTGTCCGGGTGGGTGAGGGGGCAGTCGTCGGTGCCAATGCAGTGGTGACGAAGGACGTCCCGCCTCATACCGTCGCGGTTGGCATTCCGGCGCGGGTCGTGCGCGATTTGCGCGACCAGCCGTTCGGGAAGGACGAAGCTGCATCGGCGAATGACGCGATTCGATACCGGCCCGTCGCGGCCGGTGTTGGCGGAGGAGCATAAGTGACTACGGCAGAGCTCTACAGTCCGCTCACGATGCACGGAGACAGAAAGGGAAGGGCATTGCAGATTGAAGCAGTGAGATGGGTCGTCAACGACTCAGTAGTCTCTGCCGAGCTCGACGATGAGGCCGTCCTGCTCGATGTCGAAAGCGGAATCTATTTCGGGCTCGTCGGCATCGGAACTCAGATTTGGCAACTGCTGGAGCAGGGGGTCTCGGAGGTGGAGATGACTCGGCTCTTACTGGAAGAGTACGAGGTGGAGGAGCCACGGTTGCGAGCAGACGTTGCCAACTTCCTGGCAGGACTTGAGCGCCAGGGCCTCATCCGCGTCGAGGGCGACACCGATGCTTCTTCGCGGTCTTAAACGGTTCGCGCGGCTTTCAGGCGAGGACCGTCTGCAGTTCCTGGAGGCGTACGTCGCTCTCGGGACCGTCGACGTCGCATTGCGACTCCGCGGATTTCAAAAAGTAGTTGGCGACCAAGCGCTATCGTCGCCAATCGCGTCACTAGCGAGCGCGCAGGAGATAGATCACGCCCGTCGCTATGCGCACTGGCTCGAGATCGCCTCGCGGCACCACATCGTGCGCGCGCAGTGTTTGCATTGTTCACTGGCTTTGTGGCGACGGTTGCGAAAGGCGCACATGCCTGGCGAGTTGCGGATTGGAGTGCGAAAGACTCGAGGCGAGTTGAAGGCACATGCCTGGGTCGAGATCGACGGGCAGCCGGTGTTTGACCGCCCGGAGGCGGTCGCCGCATTCATACCATTACGGCAAGCCGACGGTAATTTTCCGACTTGGGCCCGGGACAATGGTCTTGCGACGGATCGGGGCACCATTCGCGCTGGAACCCAAGGACTCCGATGGGAGTAAAGAACATCGCTGGCCTGGAACACGTGGCTCCGCGAAGCGCCGGTGGCGCTATCGACACTGGTTGGTACGTGCTCGGCGGTCTGCCGGTGCAGAGCAACGTGCCGCTGCCGCTGCCGCGGTTGTACCCGAGCGATGGGACTGTTCCGTCGTGGGTGATCCGCTACGGCGCAGGGCAGCCGCGTCCAATGCCTGGCATTCCCGAGGAGGTGTTGGATTCTCTGTGGAGGGGGCCGGCGGGATCGGACCGTGATCAAGAGGGCTTGCTCGCTGGTCAATATCCTGATGGACTGTGGTTCTGGTACCGGGCCGGGCACAGTTTCCGCATCGCGCCTGACGCTCGCCTCATCGAGGTATTTCCTGCCCCGGGAGCCGACGTTCGTTTCATCGGGCAGACCCTGTGCGGTCCCATAGCCGGCGTGGTCCTGAATGTGCTCGGACATGCCACGCTGCACGGAAGTGCGGTGGTGACTCCTCATGGGGCAGTCGGTTTCCTCGGTCCGTCAGGCCAAGGCAAGTCGACGATGGCGGCATCATTTGTGCGTCGCGGTGCAGCACTTCTTGCGGATGATATGCTCGTGCTCGAGACCCACCAGAATACCGTGTACGGCAGGCCGAGCGAATCATTTATCAAACTCTGGGAGCCGGGGGCGACCCACGCGCTCGGGCCCGCTCATGGCGGTCGGTCTATTCCTCGGACGGACGACAAGAAGGTTGTCTGGCTGGATGGCGCCTACGCCCTGGCTCGAGAGCCCGCGCCATTGCGCGCCTTGTATGTCCTGGATCGCCAGGCTACGTCAGCCAAAGCAACGGTGGATGTGACTTCTCTTACGCTGGCTGGGCGCGAGCGCATAGCGGCCATTCTCATCCATGTTGCCCAGAGCAGCTACTTGGCCACGCCTGCCATGGCCCGTCTCCTCCCTACACTCACCCGCCTCGTCTCGCAGGCCGCAGTGCGCGTGCTTCGCTATCCCGATGGGGAAGAGATGCAAGAGCGGGTTTATGCGCACGTGCTGGCAGAGTTGGTGGGCTCATGAGTGGACTCGTGTGCCTGTACCACCGCGACGGTCGTCCAATTGATCGAGAATCCCTCGAGGCGATGCTGGCCGCGGCTTCACACCGAGCGCTGGATGGATGTGCCATCTGGACAGACCCTGCGGTGGGGCTGGGATACGGGAAGACCGCAATCACACTGGAAGAGCAGCGCGAGCGGCAGCCATTGATCAGTGCGCGAACGGGCTGCGTGATCGTTGCCGATGCGCGCTTGGACAACCGGATGGAGTTGCTTGCAGAGCTTGCCGCTGGGCTTTCACCCACCATCAGCGATGCCGATCTGATCTTGCTTGCCTACGAGACGTGGGGCATGGAGGCTCCACCTCGGCTTTTGGGCGACTTTGCGTTTGTCATCTGGGATCCGCGGACCCAACGGCTGGTGTGCGCGCGCGATACAAGCGGCGAACGGTCGCTTTTCTACCGCGTCGATCAGTACACCTTCGCCGCTGCCTCCGAAATCCAACAACTCTTACAGGACCCGGCCATCACGATCGCGCCGAACGAGGAGCGAATTCGTGACTACCTCACGCCGTATCGAGTGTTCCGGAACGACCAGGAGCAGCATGCGACGTTCTTTGAGGGTATATTTGCCGTCCCAGCGGGACACCTCCTCAGCATAGACGCTTCTGGGCACCGCCTGCATCGGTATTGGGAATTGACCGCTCGGAGGGAGATCCGCTACCGTCGCCCCGCGGAATACCTGCAACATTTCGCTAGCCTGTTTGGCGTCGCACTGGGCGCCCGCTTGCGCGCCGCGGGGCCGATCGGGGCCATGCTCAGTGGCGGGCTCGATTCCGCTTCGATTGTCTGTTTGGCACATCTGCTCTATCAGCAGGATGCAGCCGAAAATCATGGCTTCGCGACGTTTGGTATGGTCTTCCCCGGCATGGACTGCGACGAGAGCGCATTCATCCATGATGTGGAAGCGAAGTGCGGGTTCGAGAGCTACCGAGTTCTCGTTGCCGATCGTGTTGCGCAGCTCGAGCCCACAGCGAGCGGTTTCCTTGCCGCACCTGTGCGAGCGGTTGCAGAGGTCGACCTAGTGCTTGCCGAGGCGGCGCGCGCCGGTGTCCGGACCCTGCTTTCTGGTCATCTCGGCGATAACTGCTTCGGGCTGTGGCTGCACCCATTCGACGGCCTGATACGACGCTGGCGATTTGAGTCGCTGTGGCGGGAGGTCCAGGCTTATCGGGCGGCGTCAGGTGAACGTCTTCGAAAGATCGCTGCATTGTATTGCCTGCTCCCGCTGCTCCCCGTGCAGTGGCAACGGCCCTTGCGATCGGCGTATCTGCGCCGCAAGTTGGCGCACGAGCGTGCCGACTTGCTGCCATCCTGGATCGCGGAAGGCATGCGTGACGACCTGCTGGAGCGAGAGGAGGCAATGCGCCTCGGCGCGGAGCAAAATCGACGCTTCTCCTCGGTCGAGCGTGAAGAGATGTTTGCCACACTCTATCCGCCGGAAGTGATGTGGACCGCTGGCGCTTCGCCGGTGCAGCTGGTACGACCGTTCAGTGATCGACGATTGCATGAGTTCTTGCTGGCCGTTCCCGCTGAGGAGTTGTCTCAGCCAAATCCCTATGCAATGGATCCTCTGTATGGAGGGGCCAAGCTCCTCCTTCGCCGCTCCATGATGCGGGTTCTCCCAGAGAGCGTGCGAACACGCACGCACAAAACCAACTTCAATTCGCTTTTCTTGCATGAAATCGAGCGCCGATGGGATGCGTACCAGGCCATGTTCGGCCCTTCGAGGCGGGCTGAGGTGGTTGCGCGGGGCTACGTGGATGGCCCGCGATTCTGGGACAGACTCGGTAAATCGCGCGCCGGTATCTTTGACCTCGATAGCATTTACGTCATGCGCGTCCTATACCTGGAAACCTGGCTTCAAACCTTCAATCTTCCCCGACTACAACGAGTCACGGTTAACACCGTGGCCGCAAGTACATCGACGCAACGTCAGGGGGTGCTCGTATGAAGCGCATCATCCAGACTGGCGTTGTCTCAATGCTCCCTCCGTGGAGCTCTAACTCATGCAGCCAGAATACGTCCCGGGCGGCAACGTCCACGGGATACAGTCAGCGTTGGCCAGGCCCGACGCTCGCGTGGCTGATTTGGCCGGGGGAGGGGGTGATAATGATATGAGACGATCCTATATGGCGCCGGGTATGGCGATCTATGGACGCCTAGAAGACATCACGCTCGGTACTGGCGCGTGCTTCTCGGACATCGGGGGGTTCAACCCCGGCATCGGGATTGGCACCGTCACCAGCGGGTCGCTGACCTTCACGGTACCCAACGGCTCAGGCGGTACCACCGCTTTTGGTGGGACCATCACCTGCGCGACAAGCAACGG
>JAXDLH010000089.1:0-12012 GCA_034666705.1 Chloroflexota bacterium | reverse complement strand
AAGGCCAAAAAGGACCGCGAATAGACCGCGAAGCGCGACGAGCCACCAATTGCGAGCGAGCAAGAGCAACATGTGATACCTCCGCACCGGGCACGCCGCTTGACAGGCGGGCCTATTTTTTCGACTGACGTTCAGTTGGATGCAATCACGGGTTACGAATAATCCATGCGATTAGCGACGAGCGCCCCGCGCGATCGCCGGCGCGGGCAGCGTTGCGTGAACGATCGCCTCGACGAGCGATTTCAGGTCAGCGCCGCCATCGTGGCGGCGGCCATTGATGAAGAACGTCGGCGTGCCATTTACGCCGCTGCGGACGCCACTTAGAAAGTCCTCGCGCACCCGTGGGATGTAGATTCCGGCCTCCATTTCCTGCGTGAATCGCGCAAGGTCGAGGCCGATTGCCGCGGCGTACCTCGCCAGGTCTGCATCGGTTAGGGCGTGCTGGTTTTCGAACAGCGTGCCGTGCATCGCCCAGAATCGACCCTGGGCACCTGCCGCCTCGGCCGCCTCGGCCGCATGCTGGGCATGGGGATGGATCTGAGTCAGCGGGAAATGCCGATAGACGAAGCACAGTCGATCGCCCAGCCGGCGGCGAATCTCCTCGACGACTGGATACGCCCGTCCGCAGTAAGGGCACTCGAAGTCGCCATACTCGACCAGCGAAACCGGTGCGTTCGCCGGCCCCAACATGTGGTCGCGCTCGCTTATGGGAACGGCAAGCAGCGGGCTATCCATCGTCATGCGGCTTTCCTCCTGACCTGCATTGCGTCGAGCGATCGGAGGATCCCATCGGCGCCGGGATTGATCCCCACTGGTGAGATGTAGCTCCAATAGACAACCCCGTCACGGTCGAGCACGAATAGCGCGCGTTCGGACGTCCCGTCGCCATGTCGATAGGCGCCAAAGCTGCGCGCCACCGCGCCCTTTGGCTCGAAATCCGCCAGCAGCGGGAACTGCAGATGCCGGTCGTGGGCGAAGGCCATATGGCACCAGGCCCCGTCCACGGAGATTCCCAGCAGCCGCGCGTCATAGCGTTGGAACTCGGGCAGCACCTCGTTGTAGAGCGTCATCTGATCGCCACAGACGGGGCTCCAGTCAGCCGGATAGAACGCGAGGATCACGGGCTGCCCCCGAAAATCGTGGAGCGCGACGCTTTGATCGGGGGTTGACCGCAGCGTAAAGTCAGGCGCCCGCGTCCCCGCCTGCAGCGGGGAGGTTGGGTCTGATGCGGGCGCCTGCGCGTCGGCAAGACGTGACATGCGTGACTCTCCTTCGCGGCAAATTTTGCGGACCAGTCGTCCGTTCCAACCCTTCGCCCGAGCCCTTCGTGCGGAGAACGGCGGGCTGACCGGGTGCGGCTGACTCATTCAAATAGATAGGGCGCGCGGTGCAGAATCGTCGTAGAGCTTTCCTAGAACAGCCTTGGAAATGAGGCCGCGGCTCATGCCTCGCCGGGCGCGGTGATTGCCTGCACGAGCAACACCACTTCCAGCACTGAGAGCAGGGCGAGCGTGCCTCCACCGATGACGTTGGCAAGCCGGCCGTTCTTCCTCGTACCAAGCAGCCGCCTGTCGTTTGCCAGAAGCAGGATGAACGCGAGAATCGGCGGCAGCAGCAAGCCCGCTACGAGCTGGCTAGCGAGCATGGCGCGCACTAGCGGCAGTCCTGGCCACATGACCGCGGCCGCAGCGCCCCCGAGCAACGCGATGAACAGGCCGTAGAAAACGGGGGCATCTTGGAAGCTGTGTGACACACCTCGCTCCCAACCGAAGGCCTCGCATACGGCGTAGGCAGTAGCCAGGGGCACCACCCCGGCGGCGAGCAGCGCGGCGCCAAGCAGTCCCATGCCGAACAAGGTCGCTGCGGCCGGCCCTGCAACCGGCTCCAGCGCGCGCGCCGCCGCGGCGGCATCGTCGACCGCCTGTCCCACCGGATGCAGTGTTGCGGCCGTGGCGATCACGATGAATAGCGCGACGAAGGTCGAGGCAATGGCGCCAACTGCCGCGTCGACTCGCACGCTGCTCAATTCCTGGTCCGTCGTCCCTCTGTCGACCACCGCCGACTGGACGAAGAACTGCATATAGGGCGTGATCTGCGAACCCCAGATCGTGATCAACAGCGCCGCCTCACCCAGGTTGGCAGGTGGTGCAGGCACGAGGAGCGAATGCACCACGGCAGGCCAGTCGGGTTGCGCGAGCACGGCAGCCAGGACGTAGGTGAGCAACAGTGATGAGAGCAGCAGGAATACGCGCTCGGCGGGACGGTACGGCAGCCGCAAGATAAGGACACCCAGTCCCAGGGCGGCGAGGGGCACGACGAGGGCGCGCGGCGCGCCGAAGAGCTCCCCGGCGGCGGCGATCCCTGCGAGTTCGGCGATCGTGGTCCCGGCGTTTGCGACCACGAGCATCACCATGGCGAGGACAGCCCACCGGACGCGAAACCGCTCACGGATGAGGTCGGCCAGGCCGCGCCCGGTGGTGGCGCCCATCCGGGCGCACATCTCCTGCACCGCGATGAGTCCGATCCCGCTGAGGACAAAGGCCCAGAGCAGGCGGTAGCCGCTGGTGGCACCCACCTGCGCCGCGGTCGCGATTCCGCCAGCGTCGTTGCCCGCGGCCGCGGCCACCACCCCGGGGCCGAGCACCGTAAGCCATCGGAGCTTACCTACGAGCGACGGGTTCCCGCGGAGCCACCAATCGGGCCGAAGCCGTCGCCAGGCCGCCCGCGACGGCGGGGCAACCGATCCCGGATGCATCTCACTTCCCTCCCACCCGGCCTTCTGCCCGGCTTTCTGCCCGAAGCGACCTGCCTGGTTGGAGCGAGGCGATAGCTCGTTTGGCCAGGATCTCACGCAGCGCTCCGGCGATCCGTTCCGGTAGACCCCGAAGCAATCGTTCACGCTGACCCGAATCGAGTGCGCCTACGAGATCCGCGGCCGCCGGGGGCGTCATTGCTTCCAGAATCGCCCCGCCCGGCCCGAGCTGGATGCCACTGAAGAGGCACGCCTGGCGAGCGAGTGGGAGCTGCTCAACCGCATCGGCCGCGACGTCGGGCGCGAGCGCGCCGAGCATGGTGCGGGCCTCTGTGTAGGCGAGGCATGCGAGCACCTCGGCGATCTGTTCGGGTCGCAGGCGCGCGACGCGATCGCGTGGCAACTGGAGGCGCACCACGGGCAGCGGGCCGGCGAGGTACTCGGCGGTGCCCCAATCGAGCACCATGCCTGGGAGAAGTTGGCGTGCCAGCGCGCGCGGCGCCAGGCGTCGCAGCAGTGGGCGGACGCCGCTCTCGATGCCGGCGAGCCACAGGCGTCCGTTTTCGGCGAGGAGTTGCAGGTCGTCGACTCGCACGAGTCGCCGCCCACCCACGTCGAGCATCTGGCGATCGAGGACATCCGCGTAGAGCCGCAACTGGTTGTCGTTGTGGATGAAACTAGCCAGGGCGGCGAGGGGCTCGCGCAGGGACACCGCCGAAGGGTCGAATCGCACGACCTCCGCGTACGGCACGAAGAGTTCGTGTCGACCGGATCGCGCGATCAGCCCGACGACCTCGGGCCAGGGTACGCTCGCATCGAGCCGGACGACGACGTCGCGGACTGTGCCCAGCCGGACACCGCGCTCCTCTCGCAGTGGCGCGCCGATCAGGTGGGACACACAGAGAGGTACCGCCATGCGGCCCCCCTTTCGCCTTTTGGAAGACCGCGCGGGGCAGGCCGCGCCCGGGATGCGCGGCCTGCCCACAAAGCCGAAGCCAGCCATTCACTCGCGGTAGGAGCGCTTGCACTCGTGCGGCATGATTAGGCTGCGTGGTTAGAAAGACGGCGTGGTTAGAAGGAGATCACCAGGCGGTTCTCGACCGTGGTGACGCCGGGCGCCGACCAGGCGACCCGCTCGGCCTCTTGCTTCTCCGCATAGGAGCGGACGGTGCCCTTGAGAATGACCTTGCTGCCCTGCACTTCGACGGTGATTCGCTGCGCGTCCGTCTCGGCGCTGCGCACCAGCGCCCGCTCGATCTTCTCCTTCAATCCTTCCGGCGTAACCCGGGGACTGACGGTGATCAGATTGGTGACGCCCTTGACGCCTGCGAGGCGGCGAATCACGCGCTCAGCGTCCTGTTTCTGGAACTGCCATTCCACCTCGCCCTTGAGCGTAACCCAACCCTTCGACACGGTGACCTCCACCGTGTCGGTCGGAATCATGGCATCCCACTCGATCGCTCGTTTGGCGGCGGCGGCGATGTCTGCATCGGTGCGCTCCGCCGTGTTGGGCAGGCGGACTTCGACGTCGTTCGCGACCGCGACGACGCCGCGCACGCGGTGCGCGGCCTCCTCGGCGGCCCACTTCTTGACATAGGAGTCCACCCAGCCGGTCAGGGTGACCACGCCGTCCTTGACGGCTACCCCGATCTCATTCGGTTGGACGCGGGCGTCCCATTTCAGCTCGTTCAAGATGTCTTGCTGGATCTGCTCGTCGGTTCGCGTCATCGTCGATGTGGCCATTGCGTGCTCCCTTCGCGCCGTTCCATTGGTTTGAATCTGCCTGCGGCTGGCCTGGCGGACGACCGGCCGCAGGCAGATTCCTGACCCACGCGGGACGTGGATGGCGTCCGCGCTTTCTCATTGATACGGCGGGAGTTGCAGAATCCCCCTAGAGCTTCCGTAGAGCGACCTTGGAATTCGGGGGCCGCAGCGGCGATGCGAAAGAGCGGCTCAGCCCTGATCCTTCAAGCCGATGGTTGCCGTGATGCAGGGCTCGTTGCCCAGGGCGATCGTCGTGTGGCCCTTGCCCGTGGTGTCCTCAACCAGGCGGGCGTCTCCTGGGCCGAAGACCTTCTTCGAGCCGTCCTCAAATCCGATCTCAAGCTGCCCGGAGAGGATGATCACAAACTGGCGCTGTGGTGCGGGGTGCCAATCCTGGAGGACGCCTGGCTCCCGGATCCCGAAGCGGATCGTCGTGCTGTCCAAACCCTCCATCCAATCCGGCGTTCCCGCCAAATTGACCAGGTCCCAACGCGCGTGTCCATCCGTGTCGGTGTACATGCGATACGTTCCCATGACGTCTCCTTTTTGAGTAGGCGCTTCGTGTTCGGTCCATCTCTATTGGCTGGGTCCGGCAATATACGATGTCGCACTCGCGACGTGCTGACGATCGACGGCACCATTCTTGACACAGGTCGCCGGATCGACCTAGAGTCGCGTACATGGTCGACGTTCGGGAGGTGGCGGATGGACGGCGTACATGACATGGGCGGCATGCACGGCTTCGGACCGGTGCAGCACGAGGCGAACGAGCCAGTATTCCACGAGCCGTGGGAAGGCCGCTTGTACGGGATGAATGCGGCGATCACTCCGCCGCTGTTCCCAAATATCGATGCCTCGCGCCATTCCCTGGAAGTGCTTCCTCCCGCGGAATACCTCGCAGCGAGCTACTACGAGCGATGGTTGATGCGCGCCGAGCGGCGGCTCGTCGAGTTGGGCCACATCAGCCAGCAAGAGCTAGCTGAGCGCGTCGCCTTCTATCGGGCGACTCCCGACGCGCCGGTGCCGGACCGTGCCAATGCCGCGTCGTTGGAGCGTGCCAGGTCGCGCTTCAGCCGCCCTTCGGCGCCGCTCCACCGTCCCGATGGAGCGCCGCCGCATTTCAAGGTCGGAGATGCGGTCCGCACGAAAAACATGCATCCGCGCGGCCACACGCGGCTGCCGGGCTATGCTCGCGGCAAGCGCGGAACGGTCGCCCGCGTCCATGGCAGCCACGACTTTCCGGACACCCTGGCCCACGGCCTGGGCGCCCAACCGCAAGGCCTCTACAGCATCTGTTTCGAGGCGCAGGAGCTGTGGGGAGAGAGCGCCGAGGGCCAGCAGCGAGTGTACATTGACCTCTGGGACGCGTACCTCGAGCCAGCGGACGGGTAGGCCAGGGAGACGCTTGTGGACCAGACGACGACTCGCCGTTTCGTAGAGGACCGCTGGGATACGTCGATCCTTGATGTCCTCCAGGCGTACATCGCGATCCCGAACAAATCCCCCGCATTCGACCGCGAGTGGGCGCAGCACGGCCACATGGAGCAGGCCGTACAGCTCATTGCTGACTGGTGCCGGCGCGAGGGGATCGGCGGCGTGGAGCCGCACATCGAACGGCTGCCCGGCCGCACCCCGCTGATCTTGATCGACGTGCCGGGGCAGTCTGATGATTGTGTGCTGCTCTACGGCCACTATGACAAGCAACCGGAGTTCACCGGATGGCGGCCAGGGCTCGGTCCGTGGACTCCCGTCCTCGACGGCGATCGGCTGTATGGCCGGGGTGGTGCAGACGACGGGTATTCGACGTTCGCCGCGATTACGGCGCTGCGCGCGCTCGCCGCGCAGCACGTGGCGCACGCGCGGTGCGTGATTCTTATCGAAGGGTGCGAGGAGAGCGGCAGCTTCGACTTGCCGTTCTACCTGGACGCGCTCGCGGGGCGAATTGGGAGCCCGAGCCTCGTCGTGTGCCTCGATTCCGGGTGTGGCAACTATGACCAGCTATGGGGCACGACCTCGTTGCGGGGGATTGTCGCCGGCAAGCTGTACGTCGAGTTGTTGCGTGAAGGCGTCCACTCGGGCGCTGGCTCCGGGATTGTGGCGTCGAGCTTTCGCGTGCTGCGGCAACTGCTGAGCAGGCTCGAGGACGAGCGAACCGGAGCGATCATCCCCGAAGAGTTCCACGTCGAGATCCCCGGCGAGCGTCTGCGCCAGGCGGAAGAGTTAGCGGCGATCCTGGGCGATGCGGTCTTTCGCGGCATGCCGCTACTCGAGGCGGTGGAGCCGGTGACTCGCGACGCGCGCGAGTTGATCTTAAATCGTACCTGGCGGCCCACCCTGTCGATCACGGGCGCAGATGGACTGCCACCTCTCGATAGCGCCGGCAATGTCTTGCGTCCGTTCACCGCGGTCAAGATTTCAATGCGGATCCCACCGACGTGCGACGCTGCTCGCGCCAGCGCTCGGCTCAAGGAGATCTTGGAAACCGACCCGCCATACGGCGCGCACGTGCGGTTCGAGCCGGATAGCCCCGCCGCGGGCTGGAATGCGCCGCCTACCGCGCCCTGGCTGCGTGCCGCGATTGACCAAGCCTCACGCGACTACTTCGGGCGGGAGGCCGCCTCCATGGGCGAGGGGGGCACCATCCCGTTCATGGCGATGCTGGGAGAGAAGTTCCCGCAGGCGCAATTCCTCATTACGGGTTTGCTCGGCCCAGAGTCCAACGCGCACGGCCCCAACGAGTTCCTGCACGTGCCAACCGCGAAGCGGCTTACCAGCGCCGTTGCCCAGATCATCGCCGACCACTACCGACAGGCCCAATGAGTGGAGGAGCATGAGCGCTGGGAACCCAACGCTCGTGCTCGTGCTAGCGCACTTCCCAATCCTGGATGTTCCACTCAAACGCCGCCTCCTGAACCACTGGGCCGATACCGCGCAGCGCCGCAGTATGGGCAACCGGCAGTCCATAGAAGTAGAGCGGAATCGCCGGTACCGCCTGGCTGTAGATCGTCGTCATCTGCGTCGTGATTCGGCCGCGTTCCGCCGGATCCAGGGTACTGGAGAGTGTGTCCGCCAGGCGGTCGAAGTCGGCGTTCACCCAGCCACCTCGATTGCTGCCTACCCACCGGTTCTCCGGCGTCGGGATTCCCACGATGTTCCATCCGGCCAGGCCAACTTCACCGACCGGCGTGCCGAAGTCGAAGACACTTGGGAACGTGGCGCGCGCCTGCCCATCTTGCGCCTGCGATGCGGGCAGAATCTCCTGGGAGAAGTTGAATCCAACCTGACGCCAGCCGGCCCCGAGGATCGAGGTCTCTTTCTCGTTCTCGACGGTGGAGTTCGTCTTTACTTCCCAGCGCAACGCGCCGTCCGTCGGGCTCTCGTAGTAGCCATCCGCCCCTTTCGCAAAGCCGGCATCGCGCATCAGTTGGTCGGTGCGTCGCACGTCGAATGGGTATTTCGCGAGCGCGCGGTCGAGCGCCGCATAGTACGGTGCGGTGGGCGGGATCAACGGGCTGTCGGCCATTGTGCCCGTGCCCTCGAAGATGCCGGCGTTAATGGCATCGCGGTCCACCGCGTACGCCAGAGCTTGCCGCACTCGCAGGTCGAGAATGGCGCGAGGGGTGGTTAACTCCGGGCGGAATTGGAAGAAGGAGCCGCGAAAGAAATCCGGCTTGACCAGGGTGCCTCCGCCGTTGTTCGCTGCCCATTCGTGGTTCAAGATGAACGATTGCTGGTTCCCAATTGCGCTATCCGCCGCGTAATCAGTATCGCCTGCGAGGAGCCGGGCGAGCGCCGTGTTCTGATCGGGGGAAAAGCTGACGCTCACCCGATCGATCTTCGGGCGCCCCAGTACATGCCCATCAAACGCCACCCCCTCGATCAGGATGGCCGGATCCCAACGATCAAGCCGGTAGGGGCCCAACCCGACGTACTCGCGCGTCCAGTACGCGTTGTTGATGAACGTATCAACCCCGACCGCACCCGACTTTACGTCAGTCAGACCACTGCCCAGCACGTGTCGCGGCAATGGTGGGAGTTGATCCGTCAACGTGCCGGCCAGCGGGAATGAGCGGCGCCAGCGGATGACCAAGGTGCGCGCATCGGGCGCTGCAACCTCTTCGATGAGGTTGAAGGGTGGTGAGGTCGACAACCCGAGCTCCGTCGTGCTGTACACCTGCCAGGAGAACACGAAGTCATCCGCGGTCAGCGGCTGGCCATCGTGCCAGCTCGCGTTCGTGCGGAGCGTGTAGGTCGTTTCCATTCGCCCGTCGGGGGAGACGCGCCACGTATCGGAATTGAGCTGCGGCAACACCTCGGCGAGGTAGGGGCGCGCGACGCCGGTGTTGTCGATCATTGCCAGGGTGGCGTTGAAGATGCGCCTGGTGCTGGCGACCGTCACTCCAGCCTGGCCGAGCGGCTTGTAGGCCAGGCTGCGCGGCTCAAGGCCAACCAGGATCTTCAGCGTCTTCGGGCCGCTGGTCGTGCTGGTTTGTGCGGGAGCCCCCTGGGCCGCGGACGTGCCAGGCGTCGTATTGGAGGTCGACGACGGCGCGCACGCCACGAGCGACCAGGCCAGAATAGCCGCGGCGAAGAAGAGCCTACGCATCATCATTCCCTCCACTCATCGAGTGCGACCGGTGTCCCGGCAATTCGGCAGTACCAACCCGGTCGCCAGCACGGGCAGCTTTCCCCGGCCACGTTCCAAGAAGAGAGGATACATGGGTATCTTCCCGGTAGCCATAGACACGAGCGGATAGAGCACCACAACCCCGCTTCGCAACGGAAACCGCGGCGATCGACGTCGTCAAATTGGGTCGTGAGGCCACGGCGACCGCCCTCGTCGCCGATCGCCGTATGATTCGCGCGTCGGGTTCGTATACTGGGCGGGCGTCGACCCTCCGGGGACGAGCGCGAACGCGAAGCCGCACGCTTACCGCCACCGCCACAATCTGGAGTGAACGATGCTGAAGGAAGAGAACGAGCGCTTGACCCGGGTAGGGCCGGGCACCCCGATGGGCACGCTGCTCCGCTGGTACTGGCACCCGGTCGCCGCCAGTGCCCAACTTGCCGACAGCCCGGTCCGTCCGGTGCGCATCCTCGGCGAGGACCTCACCCTCTTCCGCGACCGGAGCGGCGCCCTTGGGCTGATCGCCAACCGCTGCGCCCACCGCGCCACCGGTCTCTGGTATGGGATCCCGGATGCCGACGGGCTGCGCTGCCCCTACCACGGTTGGAAATACGATGCGAGCGGCCAGTGCATCGACCAGCCCCTGGAGCCCCCGACCAGCCGCTACAAGGAGCAGATCAAGGTCACTGCCTACCCGGTCCAGGAGATGGGCGGATTGATCTGGGCCTACCTCGGCCCCCAGCCGGCTCCGCTCCTCCCCCGCTGGGACCAGTTCGTCAAGCCGCATACGTTCCGCCACATCGCGGGGACGATGCTGCCGTGCAATTGGCTGCAGGTCGTGGAGAACGGCGGCGACCCGAATCACGGCACGTATCTGCACGGCCACTTCTATCGCTATGTATTGGAGCGGAACCGCAAGCTCGGCCGACCGGTTCCCCAGATGGCGGTCGACTTTCTGAAGAAAGAGTGGCACATGGGCGCGCCCGCGGCGGATTGGGACGGCACGATCACCGATGAGATGCGGCATGAGTATCGTGAGATCCGCGCCGAGACCTACGAATACGGCCAGCGCAAGTTCATGGTCCATCTGCGCCCGACTCGGGACGGCGCGGAACACGCATGGTCAGAGCATACGGTCGTCGTCTTTCCATATATGCGGGGCGGCCAGATCGGTGTGCCAATCGACGACACGCACACCTGGCACCTGCTGTATTTGACCTACACGCCCGATCCCAGCATCGAGCTTCCCCATCAGGACCCGATTCCCTACTTCGAGCCGCCATGGAAGTATGAGAGCGGAGAGCCGAACTTCAGTTACATCACCGCCCAGGACGAGCTTGGCTGGTGGTCGCAGGGCGAGATCACCGATCGTACCAGGGAGCACCTCGCCTACAGCGACACGGCGATCATCGCCTATCGGCAGATGCTCGCCGAGCAGTTGGCGATCGCCGAGCAAGGCGGCGAGCCGATGAATGTATTCCGCGATCCGGAGATGAACGACATCATTCCGATGGTTCCCGAGCGCTTGTCCCGGGGCGAGGGTGGCCAGGCGCGGTACCCGATCGACACAGCGCAGTTCAGCCCGGTATTCGACGAATTCTGGAATCTGTATCAGCGGGACCAGGCACTCAAAGCCAGCCGGCGCGAGGCGGCACCACGACGGGAACCCATCGATCAGATCGTCGAGTGTGGCTGCTGTGTGCCGTTGAGATAGCGAGATGCGCGAACCCCGCCCATATGGCTTCGACAAGCCTGGAATGGGCGGGTTCGATGCCCGCGACCTCCTGGGCGGCGTGTCTCGTATTGCTCACGATCCGAGTAGGGCGGCGCCGGGGCGTGGCAGAAACACACGGCGTTTTGACCCTACCGAGTGGACGGCTCCGTTACGCGAGCACGCTCGCGTATAGCTCCTCGATCTTGCGCAGATCTGCATCCGCGAGCGGCCCAGCGCCCGATGCCTGGGCCGCCTCGTCGATCTGCGCGGCGTTGGAGAACCCGACCAGCACCGTCGACACCTGCGGTTTGGTCAGCGCGAAGCGGACCGCCGCCTGCGCCATCGAGTGCTCGCCGGGGTGGTTCAGAAATCGCAGCGCCTCGGCCCGCGCCGCCCCGGCGGCATAGCTGCGATCGACGCCGGACCCCGTGTTCAGCGGGTGGGGCGCTGGCGCACCGCTGAGCACGCCTCCCGCCAGCACGCGAATTACGACCACACCCATTCCATGCTCGCCCGCCAGGTCGATCATCTGGCCGTTGTCGTGGCCCTGGTAGCCGGGCGGCGGCATTCGTCCCTCGGTGGGCTCGAGGAGGTTATAGGTTAGCTGCACGACCTGAAAGCCGCCATTGGCGATGATCTCCCGATTCGCAGCCGGGTCGCCGCCCGAGCTGCAGAACGCCAGGTTGCGCACCTTGCCTTCACCGCGCTGACGCTCGAATGCCTCCAGCACTCCTCGTGGGCCAAGCACGTCCGCCAGGTCGAGGCGACCCCCGATCGTCCCGCCCGCCGAACCTGGCTCTGCCGCCACGCGGTTGTGCAGGTAAAGCACGTCCACCGAGTCAATGCCGAGCCGTTCGAGGCTCTCGTCTACGGAGCGTGCCACCGCGTCGGGGATGTCCGCCATGTGCTGCTCGTGCAGCTCGATCTTGGTGCCAACCACAGGCCGTGCGCCGAGATCCTTGAGCACCTTGCCAAGATTCTCCTCGGACCGGCCGCGCGTGAATACCCGCTCGCCGTAGTTGGGCGCCGTGTCGAAGTAGGTGATTCCCGCAGCGAGGGCGTGCTGGACTGCAGCGCGCTGCTCTTCATATGCCCCGCCGGTGAGCAGGCCCGCGGTGTAGCCGCACCCAAAACCGAACACAGAAACCCATAGTC
>JAXDLH010000088.1:0-9487 GCA_034666705.1 Chloroflexota bacterium | reverse complement strand
GCACCAGCCCGCCGTAGAAGAACGCCAGCCCCGGGGTCATCAACAGCACCAGGGCCGACGAGGTCAGCAGCCACGCGGTGTCCCCGCTGTCCACCTTCAAGGCCGCCGCCACCGGGGCCAGGGGCGCTACGACCGCCGGGGGCGCGCCGCCCGGGGTGGTCCCGGTCTGGGCCGCCGCCCCGGCCGCGAACGCCAGGAACACCCCCAGCATGCCCGCCACCAGGAGCACGATCTTGATCGGTCGCCGCATACTTCCTCCTGCGCGCTCGCCCGCTCGGCACATCGCCAGGCCGTCGGGCAGCGGTCAAATAGTATCGGCGGCGACTGCTCCGCCACTATGGATGAAGTAACCGAATACTGAATGACAGCATTGGTATGTTCACCTAGTAAACGCCCGAGCCGCCGGAGGCGTCCGGGTTCACGGATAATCCCCGCATGGAGACGAGCCCCCTTCTTACCACGCTGGTCATCGCCCTCAGCACTGCCCTCGTAGGGGCCGCGGTCGCCACGCGCCTGCAGCTTTCGCCCATCCTGGGTTATGTGATGGCCGGCATCGCCATCGGGCCATTCACGCCCGGGCCCGTCGGCAATGTGGCGACCGTACAGGAGCTGGCGGACATCGGCGTCGTGCTCCTGATGTTCGCCGTCGGGCTGGAGCTGCCGCTTCGCGAGCTCCTCGCGGCAGGCTGGAGGGCGCTTGGCGGCGGGATCGCGCAGGTCGGCGTCGTGCTGGCGGGTGGACTCGGTCTCGGCACCGCGCTCGGCTGGCCGCCGGTCGAGGCGCTCTTTTTCGGAGCAGTTGCGGCGATCTCTTCGACCGCCGTGCTCACGAAGCTGCTTGCCGAATACGGTGAGACGGAGTCGGCCCACGGGCGCCTGGTGCTCGCGTGGGGCAGCGCCCAGGATGTCCTCACGGTCCTGCTCATGCTGGTGCTCAGTGCGCTGGCCACCGGCCATGAGGGACTGGGCCGCGAGCTGGCGCTCGCCGGTGTGAAAGGTGCGGCGTTCGTGGTGCTGATTGTGGTGCTCGGCGGATTCGTGCTCCCCCGCGTGCTGAGCGCGGTGCACGCGCTCCGGAGCCGCGAGCTGTTCGCATTGATGGTGGCCGTCGTCGCCCTCGGGACGGCGTACGGCGCGGCATTCTTCGGGCTCTCCGTTGCGCTTGGCGCGTTCCTGGCCGGCATGGCCGTGAGCGAATCCGACCTCTCGCACGAGGTTGCGAAGGAGATTGCGCCGCTCCGCGACCTCTTCGCCGGGCTCTTTTTCGTATCGGTCGGCATGCTCCTGAACCCGGCATTCATCGTCGCGCACCTGGGGCTCATCCTGCTGGGCCTCGGCCTCATCGTCGTCGTAAAGGGCGCCATCGTGATGGGCTTGTTAGCGGCGGTGCGAGTGCCACGCCCCACCGCGGTGCGCAGCGGGCTCCTCCTCGCGCAATCCGGGGAGTTCTCGTTTTTGCTCGCGCGGCTGGGGACCGAGCGCGGCGCCGTCTCGGAGGACGTGTTCAGCATCATGCTGGCAAGTGCCGTGGGGAGCATCATCACCGCACCGCTGCTCTATCGGCTCGTCGTCGCGCGGGAGCTGTCAGGTCAGCGGGACGAGGCTACGGTCGCGAGTCCGAGCGCGTGAGGCTGATGGCCTCATCATCGATGCAGACCTCCGCCATCGTGCCCGCGGTGAGCTGCAGCCAATCGACCGCCGCATGGCTCGTCTCAAACGTGAGCAACTGCCCATCGGTGAGGCAGAGGTAGACGTCAACGCCGTCCGGCCCGGATTCGATCTGCTGGACCCGGCAAACCAACCGCTGCGCCGGCGGCAGGAAACGGCCACCATCCTCGTGTGGCGGCGCACCACGCCGGGCCTGCGGATTCGCCACGAGCGTGCGCGTTCCCTGACCACCGGCGGCGACGAGCCCTTCGCGAGCCAGCAGGTTGTACGCCTGCTCGACGGTATAGACGCTGACGTGGAGCGCTGCCGCCAACGCTCGCCGGGGCGGCAGCTTGTCGCCGGGTTGAAGCTGCCCGGACTTGATGCGGTCGCGGATCCCGCGGGCGAGCCTTTTGTAGGCCGGCTCCTGCGGACGGATCGGTATGGCGATCTCGCTGAGCGCCGCGGCGACCATGGCCGCCCGCTCCTCAGGGATCTCATTGACGCCTTGCCGCCGGTGGCCCTGGAACGCTGTGGGCGGAGCAGAGGAAACGGGCCGGCTGAATCTGGAGACTGCCATGCGCGAATGCTACGCAGCCGGGCGTTACGCTCTTGTTAAGGCGGTGACTGGAGCCATTAAGAAACTATTGGGTCATTCGAGGGGCGAACTATAATGGCCGGCACGAGCGAGTCGGGGGGGTGCAGTCATGGTCCAGACCCAGCGCAGCTCACTGCGGAGAATGGTGGACCTTGCGCATGGCGAGATCAGCCGCGAAGTGTACGTGAATGAGGGCATCTACCAGCAGGAGCTCGAGCAGATCTTCGCCCGGGCGTGGCTCTTCATCGGCCACGAGAGCCAGGTCCCCAAGCCGGGCGACTACTTCCAGAGCCGGATGGGCGAGGAAGCGGTGCTGTTGGTGCGGGACCGCAAGGGCGCATTGCACGTCTTCCTCAACACCTGCCGCCACCGGGGCATGAAAGTGTGCCGCTACGACGAGGGCAACACCCTCCTCTTCACCTGCCCCTTCCACGGCTGGAGCTACGACACCGACGGCCGGCTCGTGGGCGTGCCCGAATTCCAGTCCGCTTATCACGGCGAGCTGGACAAGGAGAAGTGGGGGCTGCCTGAGGCACGGATCGCGAACTTCTACGGCTCGATCTGGGCCTGCTGGGACCCGCAGGCGCCGTCACTCGAGGCGTATCTCGGCGATTTCGTCGAGTATCTGCGACCGATGTTCCAGGGCGACGATGGACGCGATGCCGGTGTGGAGATGATCGGCGGTATCCACAAGTGGCAGATGCCGAGCAACTGGAAGTTCCCCGCCATCAGCTTTCAGAACGACGCCGCCCACGGCACGATCACCCACCGCTCGGTCAACGTCGCCGCCATTGGTCCGCAGGGCGACGTCGACGGCGGCGACCGCCACCCGCGCAGTGGTGGCAGGCCGATCAACCGCGAGATCGCGATCCCGGGGCTCGGACACAGCAGCCGGCTCGTGGTCCGGCAGGCCGACGAGCCGTACCTCGAGACGTGGCTGACGGAGCCATTGATCGAGGAGTACTACCGCGAGGCGCACGAGGCGAAGGTGAAGCGCTTCGCCGGCCAGCGGTTGATCACCGGCGGTGGTGGGGTCTTCCCGGACATGTGCTATCAGGGCGCCGGCGAGATCCGCAAGCCGGTCGTCGTCTGGCACCCGGACGGCGTGTACGGCACCGAGTGCTGGCGCTTCTATCTGATCGACTCGAAGGCGCCCAAAGAGGTCAAGGACGCGATGCGCCGCTACTACATGCGCTACGCCGGACCGGTGGGGCTCACCGAATCGGACGACATGGAGAATTGGAACTACGCTACCCCGGCCAGCAAAGGCACGATCGCCCGCCGCTATCCATACAACTACCAGATGGGCCTCGGCCACGAGTACGAGGATCCGTCACTCGCCCCGGGGCGCCTGGGCTCTATGCGCAACGAGCACGGTCAACGGAACCGCTTTGCGCGCTGGCTGGAGCTCATGGAGGCGAAGAGCTGGGCGGACGCCTACCCGGTGGATGGCCGCCCCAAGCCGCTGGGCTACTAGCCGCGGGTCGCCTCGACCCCGATGCGCTTCGGTTAGCGGCGGGCGAAGCGGACCCGAATCGTCGCGGCCATCAGGTCCACACTCAGCACGAGGCCGGCTGTGTCCGCGACGGCCCGGGCGTGCGCCACGATGCCCGCTTCGCGCGGCACGACGACGTGGACCGCGGTGTCGCTCCGCGAGGCAAGCGCCGCCATGGTGTCGAGGGCCTCCAGGCTGCTGGCACGCGGCGCATGGCGAGTGAGAACCGAAGGGCTGGCGATGAATGTGTCCATACCTCGATGCTACGGAGCCGGCTGTTCAGCTCCTGTTAAGATGGCCGCAGTGGGTATTAAGAAGCTGTGCATCCCGCCGGACGTCGCGGCCACGATCAGGAAATGCGTTCATGCGACGAGACTCGGTGCTCCCGTACCTCTTCACGGTGCTGGCGGTCGCCGTCACCTTCGGAGTCGTGGGGATCCTGAAATCAACGGTGGTCGACCTGCCCGCCGCGATCCTGCTGTACCTGGTGCCGATCGTCCTCGCTGCCAGCCGCTGGGGGCGCGGCCCTGCGGTCGTCGGCGTGGCGGTTGCGATCCTCGGCCATGATCTGCTCTTCGTCGACCCGCGGGGCACGTTTTCGGTTGCTCGGGCGGATGAGGCGCTGGGCCTCGTGTTGCTCCTTTTCACGGCCCTGGTGACAGCGCAGCTCGCCGATGGCGCTCGCCGGAGTGCTGAGACCGCCCGCGAGGCCGCGATCGTACGCCGCTCGGAGGAATTGAAAACCGCACTGCTGCACGCCGTGACGCATACGCTGCGCACCCCGCTCGCGTCGATCAAAGCGAGCGTGTCCGGGCTCCGCCAGCCCGGCGCCACGTACGACGACGCGGACCGCGCCGAGCTGCTCGCGGAGATCGAAGAGGAGGCGGATCGCCTCGACCGGGTGGTCACCAACCTCCTGGATGCGTCGCGGCTGGAGGCGGGCGGGATCGAGCTGCACCGGGACCCGCAGGAGCTCGGCGAGCTAGTGGGCGCAGTCGTCGACCGCCTCCAGCCGATGCTGGCGGGGCGATGTGTCCAGGTGGACGTGCCCGAGGGCTTGCCCCCGGTGAGCGGCGACTATGCGCAGTTGGACCACGTCGTGACGAACCTGCTGGAGAATGCGGCCCGCCACACGCCCGCGGGGACGCCGGTGCTGGTCCGCGCCCGAGCCGACGGGACCATGATTCGCACCGAGGTGGTGGATCGTGGAGCAGGCGTGCCGGTTGCCGAGCGCGAGCGGCTCTTCCGTCCCTTCGAGCGGGGCCAGACCGGGGCCACCGGCACCGGGCTCGGCCTCACGATCGCCCGCGGGTTTGTGGAGGCGCATGGCGGCGCGCTGTGGCTCGAGGATGGTCCAGAGGGCGGGGCACGCTTCACCTTCACCCTGCCGGTCTGGAGCAAGGGGCAGTGAAGGAGAAGACGCGCGTGCTCGTGGTCGACGACGAGCCGCAGATCCGCCGCGCGCTCCGCCTGGTGCTGCGCGCCAACGGCTGCACCGTGACGGACGTCGCGACTGGCGAGGCCGCCCTCGATGCGATGGCCACTCAGCCGTTCGATCTGGTCATCCTGGACCTGGTGTTGCCGGACATAGATGGTGTGGAAGTGTGCCGCCGCCTTCGGGAGTGGAGCCGCCTGCCCGTCATCGTGCTCTCCGTGCACGGCGAGGAGCAGATCAAGATCCGCGCGCTGAACGAGGGCGCGGACGACTACGTGACCAAGCCGTTCAGCGCGCCGGAGCTCCTCGCGCGGATGGGCAGCACGCTGCGGCGCGCCTCCTGGGAGGCGGCGCCCGCGGAGCCCGTCGTCTATGCGGATGACGGTGCCGTCGAGATCGACCTCGCGCGCCGGCTGGTTTCGCGGGACATGCAGGAGGTGCATTTGACGCCGATCGAGTTCGAGCTGCTCTCCTTCCTCACGCGCCATGCGGGGCGGGTGATCACCCATGGTCACCTCTTGCGCTCCGCGCTGGGCCCGAGCTATGACGGCGCCACGGGCACGCTGCGGGTCCACATTGCGAGCCTGCGCAAAAAGCTGGAGGCGGATCCCGCCCACCCGCGCATCATCGTGACCGAGCCGGGCATCGGGTACCGCCTGCGCGCCGACTCGTCGACACCCATGCAGGTCGCCGCCGTCGCTCCACCGGAGCCGGCGCGCGGCATACGTGACGCAGGGACGGCGTCGTCATGAGCAGCCCGAACGACAACGATCGGGGCGAGGGCGTTGGCCTCGAGTGGCGCGAGGTGCACCGCGGGGTGCGTCCGGGCAACCGCTTCGTGCGCCTCGCTCGGCACCGGGCCTTCCGCCGCACCGGCACCGGGCGTTACGAGGTTCGCGCCGACGCCAACGTGCCTACCGGCGTGGGCGGCCTGTATACGCGCCTCAAGCGGCTCATCGTCGGCGAGCCGCTGGCGACGGCTGCGGCCGGTCACGAACGCCTGACCAAGGTCAAAGCGCTCGCCGTACTCTCGTCCGACGCGCTCTCGAGCGTGGCATACGCCACCGAAGAGATCATGAACGTGCTGCTGTTGGCCGGCACCGCCGCGCTCAGCGCGTCCATGGGAATTGGCGCCGTGCTGGTGCTCCTGCTGTTCGTGGTCGGTTTCTCGTACCGCCAGACGATCAAGGCGTACCCGAACGGCGGCGGCAGCTACATCGTCGCCAAAGACAACCTTGGGACGCTGCCGGGGCTCACGGCCGCTGGCTCGCTGCTGATCTCCTACACCCTGACGGTCGCGGTATCCGTCGCGGCGGGCGTGAAGGCGCTCGCCTCGGCGTATCCAGGGCTGGATGCATACAGTGCGCAGATTGGGGTGGGGGTCATCGTGATCGTCACCCTCGTCAATCTGCGCGGCATCCGTGAGAGTGGCAGCATCTTCATGCTGCCAACCTACGTCTTCCTGGCGGCCGTGGGCGTGCTGCTCGTGGCAGGCCTGGTGCGCTTCGGGATCGGGCCGGCCGGCGCACCCCCGGTAGTCGAGTCCGGCGTCGAGGCGCTGACATTCGTGCTCATGCTGCGGGCGTTCGCCTCGGGCGGCGCGGCGTTGACGGGCGTCGAGGCGATCTCGGACGGCGTGCCGGCATTCAAGCCGCCGGAATGGATCAATGCGCAGAAGACGCTGACGGCGATGGTCATCATCCTGGCGGTCACCTTCAGCGGCATCACCTATCTGGCCAACCGGATGGGCATCGTGCCCGGGATCGCGGTGGCCGGGCACGACCCGGAGACCGTCGTCTCCCAGATCGCCCGCGGGGTATTCGGCGATTCGCCGCTGTACTACGTGATCCAGTACGCGACGTTCCTGATCCTCTTCCTCGCCGCGAACACTGCGTACTCCGACTTCCCGCGCCTCGCGTATTTCCTGGGGCGCGACCGCTTCCTGCCCCGCCAGTTCACATTCCGCGGTGACCGCCTCGCGTTCTCGTGGGGGATCGTGGCGCTCGGGATCGCCTCCTCGGTCGTGCTGTGGAGCTTCGGCGGCAGCATCACGCGGCTGATTCCGCTCTATGCATTCGGCGTCTTCAGCGCCTTCACCCTCTCCCAGGCGGGCATGGTCTCACGCTGGTGGCGGCGGCGCGAGCCGGGCTGGCAGCGCAGCATCGTGTTCAACGCCGTGGGTGCGACCGCAACGTTCCTGGTGCTGCTGGTTGTGGCGACCACGAAGTTCCTCGACGGCGCCTGGATGGTGATCGTGATCCTCCCGATTCTGATCCTGCTGTTCCGGGGGATCAACGCGCACTACAGCCAGTACGAGCGCGAGCTAGTCGTCGAGACCCCCGTGGACCCGGCGCACATTTCCCACCTGGTCGTCGTACCCATCGCCGCGCTGAACCAGGTGGCGATGCAGACGCTCGCCTATGCGCACTCGATCGCCCGTGGCCGCGACGACACGATCAGCGCCGTGCACATCACGGATGACTCAGCGGGGGCGGATGCGTTGCGGCTCGAGTGGGAAGAGGAAGGCATGGAGGTACCGCTCACGATTATCGAGTCGCCGTACCGCTCGCTCGTGGGACCATTGCTGGCCTACGTCGACGCCATGCACGCGCAGCACCCCGACAAAACGCTGACGGTGATCCTGCCCGAGATGGTACCGGCCCATTGGTGGGAGCAAGCCCTGCACAATCAGACTGCGCTGCGGCTCAAAGCGGCACTGCTGTTCCGCCCCGGCATCGTCGTGGCGAACGTGCCTTACCACCTGCGCCGCCGTCCTGCGGTCCCGGTGGAAGCAGCCGACGATGCTACCGACTCGACCGAGCCGCCGGCCCCGGCCGAGGTATCACCCCACCCGGTCGCCGCGCCGCATTCCCCGGCGGAGCCCTCTGCACCCCGCCGCGTGCGCGTCGTCAACGGGGCAGACCGCACGAGATCGCGCGGTGCTCGCTAGCGCCGCCCGGCCTGCCACGACCCCGGAAGGCCGACTGCAAAGGTGCTTGTCATCCTGAGCGAAGCGAGGGATCCGTACGCTAGCGGTCAGAGAAGGCTACGGATTCTTCGCCTGCGGGCTCAGAACGGCACCTCTACGCGCTTTTACAGACCGCCGTTGGGGATGACTGAGCGGTTCTTCGGGTAGAGGTCGTTCCAGCTTCGGGCTTCCATGAGGTCGAGCCAGCGGGCGAAACGCCCACGCTGGGCCTCCTCGCAGCGGTGCGGACCGAGCCGCCCCTTGACGCCCTCTTCGGTGAACGCGTGGCCGAGGCCCATCTGGTAATTGTAGGGGTACCGCCGCGCGATCGTGCCGTTACTCGCGGCTGACGCGTAGTTCCAGTTCTCCATATCGTCGGACTCGGTGAGCCCGATGGGGCCGCTGTACCGCATCTGGTAGCGGCGCAGCGCATCCTTCACCTCTTGGGGCGCGTTCTTGTCCACCATGTAGAAGCGCCAGCACTCCGTCATCTGCACACTCTGTGGGTGCCAGACGACGATGGTCTTGCGCGGGCCGGATGCGTACGACACGTTCGGCCACTCGGACGCGCTGCCAGCCGAGATGTCCTTCATGCCGCGCTCTTTCAAGCTCTGCATGCGCTTCTCATGTGCGTCGCGGAAGTAGTCCTCAATGCCCGGCATCGTCTGCCAGGTTTCACGGTAGGGCGCGCCGGGCTCCGCGATGCCGGCGTGGCAGCCGTGGCCGAGACCAGGGATCAAGACCTCGAAGTTCTTACGCGGCCACGTGGAGCGGATGCCGTGGCGTCCACCACCTTCCAGGTCGCCCTGCGGCCCGATCGCGGCCACGTTGATCGACCGGTGGGTAATGGAGCCGTGCGCGCCATCGCCGCCGAAGCTGGTGGCGGGGAACTTCCAGTTGCTCGGCATCCGCCATTTGTGGACGCCGCCGAGGATCTCGACGCCGCCGTCGCGGCCGTCGTCCCCCTCCCACAGCGTGCGGAAGTAGTCGTCGTAGTCCCCGAGCCACTCTTTGAACGACGGCGCCTCACGATCCCAGTTCGCCCAGATCGAGCCATGGTAATTCGCGAGCTGCGCTTCGGGGAGGCCCCAGCCGGGCTTTTCGAGCTCGGCATGATACGCCGCCTGGTACTCGGGCACGCCCACCAGGCGGCCATCGGTGTCGTAGCTCCAGCCGTGGAACGGGCAGGTGAAGAGGAGGGTGTTGCCCTCGTCGTAGCGGCATACCTTCATGCCCCGATGCCGGCACGTGTTCAGGAAGACGTGGAGCTCCCCTTTCCGGTCGCGCACCAGCAGCACCGCCTCCTCGCCCATGCGCGACTGGAAGAAGTCCCCGGGCTTGGGG
>JAXDLH010000087.1:0-3168 GCA_034666705.1 Chloroflexota bacterium | reverse complement strand
GAACACGCCCCCCTGCATCTGCACCATCTTCAGCGCTGCCAGGTGGTTGCCGTAGTCGGTGGCGCCCGTGCAGTCGTCGAGCACACAGCACTCGAAGCCGCGGTCGTTCGCCTCGCGCATGGTGGTGTGGACGCACACGTCGGTGGTGATGCCCGTGAGCACGAGGTGGGTGATCCCGCGGTTGCGCAGGATCAGCTCGAGGTCGGTGGCATAGAAGGATCCCTTGCCGGGCTTGTCGATAATCACTTCGCTGGGCGCCGGCGCCAGCTCCGGCACGATCTCCCATCCGGCCTCCCCACGGACGAGGATGCGCCCGAGTGGGCCGGGGTCGCCAATGCCAGCCCCGATCTGGCGACTGCGCCACCGCTTGTTCGCCGGCAGGTCAGAGAGGTCCGGTCGATGGCCCTCGCGAGTGTGGATCACAGCCAGCCCCGCGGCGCGGGCGGCGCGCAGCACCGCCTGGATGGGCACGATCGCCCGGGCAGTCAGGGACAGGTCATAGCCCATGAGGTCGACGTAGCCGCCGACGCCGCAGAAGTCGCGCTGCATGTCGATGATGATCAGCGCGGTGGTGGCCAGATCAAACGCGTAGTCATAGGGGGTCCCGGCCGCGACCAGGGTGCCGGCCATACGCTCGCCCATGGGGTGACCTCCTGGCTCGTCGCGACGTATGCCGACTGCAAAGCTGCCAAACCATATCGGGGTTTGGCAGCGCAGAGTATGGAATAAAGTGCTGAATAAAATGGATCAACTACGGGCAGATTAGACGAGCTTACCGAGCCGAATTGGTGGCCGCCGAGTGGTACAGTTCGCCATCCAGCAGGAGGCCGCTGTGCAAACACGCGCCCAGTTCCGCGCCGCCGTCGCCCGGCTAACCGCATTCCGCGCCGCCGATCCGGCGCGCCGTCCGGCGGTGAGCTATCGCGTGCCCGAGCCGCAACTCCGCGAGCCACGCGTCTTCGAACGCCTTGGATCGGCGGGGTCCGCACCGAACGGCGTGGCCACGCTGACGGGCGCGCTCGCCGCGCTGCACGCGGGGAAGACGAGCGCCGTAGAGCTCACCCAGGAGGCCTACCGGGCCGTCGCTGCCTGGGAGGCACACGTCCATGCATTCGAGTACCTCATGCCCCAGGAGGAGGCGCTCGACCGCGCCGTCGCCTTGGATGCCACGCCGCTCGCACAGCGCGGGCCGCTCCACGGCGTCCCGCTCTCCATAAAAGATGTGATCCACGTCGCGGGGATGCCGACGACCGCGAGCTCGACCACGCTGCATGACTTCGTGCCAAACGTCGACGCGGCGGCGGTGGCGCGCCTGCGCGGCGCGGGCGGGGTGCTCATTGGCAAGACGACGACCCACGAGTTCGCCATGGGCGTGACCACTCCCCAAAGCCGCAACCCGTGGGACCTGAGCCGCGATCCCGGCGGCTCGAGCGGCGGCGCCGCCGTCTCGCTCGCGACCGGAATGGCGCTCGGCGCCCTTGGCACCGATACTCGTGCCTCGATCCGGGTCCCCGCCGCGCTGTGCGGCACGGTTGGCTTCAAGCCTACGTATGGTCTCGTGTCGACGCACGGCATCGTGATGATGTCCTCGTCGATCGACCACGTCGCCCCGATGGCGCGCACCACCCAGGACACCGCCCTGCTCCTCAACGTCCTGGTCGGCCACGACTCGCACGACCCCACCTCGGTGGTTCGGCCTCCGGTGGACTATCGGGCCTTTGTCGGCGTGCAGGTGCGAGGCTTGCGCCTGGGAGTGCCGACGGTGGCCCTGCGTGGAGCCGAGCCAGCCGTGCTCGTGCGTTTTCAGGCGGCGCTGCACGCGCTCGAGGCGCGCGGCGTCGAGGTGGTCGAGGTCGACGAGCCGACGGCCGAGGACTTCGAGCTGGCGAACGCCGCCGGCCTGCTCGTGAGCCGGTGCGAGGCGCTGCCGTTCCAGAATTCGTTGCTCGGGCGCGACGGCGAGCGGTCCTATCGTGCCGACGTACGGGAGCAAATCGCGGAGGCCAACCAGGTGCTGGCGGGGGCCTACCTCGAGGCGCAGCGCTTCCGCGCCGAGCTGGCCGAGCGGATGGCACGTCTCCTCACGGAGTACGACGCGCTGGCCATGCCGACGTCGCGCGTGGTTGCTCCGCCCTCTGAGCGTGGGGACGAGTATCTCCTCGTCCTCTCGGAGAACTGTATTCCGTGGAGCTTTATCGGCTTCCCCGCGGCCTCGGTGCCCTGCGGCCTCGCGCCAGGCACCGGGCTGCCAGTGGGCATCGAGTTGGTGGGGGCGCCGTTCGACGATGGCGTCGTGCTCGCCCTTGGCTCCGCCGTCGAGGCGGAGCTCGGCATGCCGATTCTCCCGTCTGCGCCGTGACCGGCTCGCCTGCGGCGCTCGCTCGCGGCTACTTCGCGCTGCTGAGCGGCGGGCCCGTCGAGTCGGCGCGCGAGATCCTCGCGGAAGGGTTCGTCTTTCATCATCCGCCGCTCACGCCGTCCGAGGGGTGGATCGGTCGTGATACCTTTCTCGCTCGAGCGCTCACCGTGACGCGCGCCGGCTTCCCGGATATGCGCTTCGAGGTGGCAGACGTCATCGCCGAAGGCGACCGCGCCGCGGTGCGCTGGGTCATGCATGCGACGCACCTGGGGCCCTACCTTGGGGTGCCCGCCAGCGGGCGCCGCATCGAGGTGAGCGGCATGAACTTCTTTCAGGTCGAAGCCGGGCGAATCGCCATCACCTGGGCCGTGCGCGACACCCTCGGCCTGCTGCGCCAAATCGGCGGGGTCGAAGCCTAATCCCGCAAGCCGCCCGAGGATGCATACATCACGATGCATCATGATCGCAGTAATGCCAGAGGCGATGAGGCATGCGGCGCACGAATATCTACCTCGACGATGATCAACTCTGTGCCCTCAAGCACCTCGCGGTCGAGGAGCAGCAGAGTCTGGCTGTGCTCGTGCGTCAGGCCGTAGATGAGTACCTGGCGCGGCGTTTCGGGGACCCGGCCGCTTGGAATGAGCGGTTCGACACACTCATACAGCGGATCCAGAGCCGCATGCCGAGCGAGGTGACCCCGGAAGAGATCGAGGCCGACATCACCGTGGCGAGGGAAGAGGTCCGGCAGGCGCACCGCGCCCTCCAAAAGGCGAGTGGTGCGCGCCGTCATTGATACCAACGACTGGATC
>JAXDLH010000086.1:0-2661 GCA_034666705.1 Chloroflexota bacterium | reverse complement strand
GATCTTGCTGGAGCAATTCAAGTCTCTCGCGCTGCAGTTGGACCTGACGGCCGACGACCGCTTCTTCTGGTTCACCACGACCGGCTGGATGATGTGGAACAAGCTCATCTCCGGGCTCCTCCTCGGCACGACGCTCATCCTCTACGATGGCAACCCGGCCTACCCGGACATGAATACGCTGTGGCGCATGGCGGGAGAGACTGGCATGACATACTTCGGCACGAGCGCGCCGTTCATCCTCGCGTGTCGCAAAGCAGGCATTGCCCCGGGCCGCGACTTCGACCTGAGCCGCCTGAAGGCTGTGGGCTCGACCGGTGCGCCGCTTCCGCCTGAGGGCTTCCAATGGGTCTACGACCACGTCAAGCGCGACCTGCTGCTCGGCTCAGTCAGCGGCGGTACCGACGTCTGCACCGCGTTTGTCGGCTCCTGCCCGATCGAACCGGTCCGCTCGGGGGAGATCCAGTGTCGCTCGCTTGGTGCCAAGGTGGAGGCTTTCAGCGAGACGGGCGAACCCGTGATCGACGAGGTCGGCGAGCTCGTCATCACCGCTCCGCTGCCGTCGATGCCGGTGTTCCTCTGGAACGACCCGGATCGCCTTCGGTATCACGAAAGCTATTTCGACGTCTATCCGGGCGTGTGGCGGCACGGCGATTGGATCAAGATCACTCGCCGGGGAAGCTGTGTGATCTACGGGCGCTCCGACTCGACGCTCAACCGCGCCGGCGTGCGCATGGGCACGAGCGAGTTCTACCGGGTCGTCGAGGAGTTGCCCGAGGTAGTCGATAGCCTCGTGATCGATACGAGCCACCTCGGCACCGAGGGCCAGGTGCTGCTGTTCGTCGTGCTTCGCGAGGGGGCCGTGCTCGACGACGCGCTCCGCCAGCGCATCAACCAAACGTTGTCCCGCGAGCTCTCCCCACGCCACGTGCCGAATGCCATCTACGCGATCGACGCCGTGCCTCGCACCCTTAACGGCAAGAAGCTGGAGGTCCCGGTCAAGCGAATCCTCGCAGGCGCCCCAGTCGAGCAAGTGATCAGCCCCGATGCAATGAGCGACCCCGAGTCCTTGCAGTTCTTCACCAAGCTAGCAGCTCAGGGCGAGTCCGCGCCCGACCCGTAGGGATAGGTGTCCCTGCCTGTCCGCCCGCCTCGGGCGGGAAACCGTCGCGACCGCCGAGCTGCCAGGTTGTACGCAATAGGTCACCTCTCCTCAACGGTATACCGGGAGATGGACCGGCAAAAGCTGATAGATATCCTGACGTAGGAAGGCGCATATGGAATCCGCCGTCATCCTCAGCGCCTGCCGCACGCCGGTGGGCACATTTGGTGGCGTATTCAAGACCGTCTCTGCCGCCGACCTGGGTGCAGTCGCGATTCGTGAGTCGATCGCCCGCGCTGGTATCGATGCTGGCATCCTGGACGATGTGATCATGGGCTGCGTGCTCCAGGCGGGGGCCGGTATGAACGTCGCGCGCCAGGCTGCGATGCGCGCCGGGGTCCCGGCCTCGGTCCCCGCGGTCACCGTGAATCGCGTGTGCGGCTCCGGCCTGCAGGCCGTCATCGATGCGGCTCAGGCAATCGCGGCTGGCTCCGCGCAGGCGATTGTCGCCGGTGGTGCGGAATCGATGAGCAGCGCGCCCTACTTGCTGAGAGAAACGCGCTGGGGCGCTCGTATGGGCCACGTCCAGGCCGTCGACTCGATGCTCGCCGACGGCCTCACCTGCGCCCTCGAAGGGTGCCACATGGGTGAGACGGCCGAGCAGGTCGCCACCCTGTCTGGGGTCACCCGCGAGGCACAGGACGCATTTGCGGCGGAAAGCCAGCGGCGCGCTAACCAGGCGATCCGCACGGGCGCATTTCGCGCGGAGATCGCCGCCGTCGAGGTGCCCGCAGTCCGTGGCCCAGCGGTGGTCGTCGACGCCGACGAGCATCCGCGAGCAGATAGCACCGTCGAGGTACTCGCCCGCCTGCGCCCCGCCTTTCGCCAGGACGGCACGGTAACCGCGGGCAATGCTTCTGGCATCAATGACGGGGCCGCGGCGCTGGTAGTTACCTCCGAGGCTCGCGCGCGCGAATTGGGTCGGACGCCGCTCGCCCGCATTGTCGCCTACGCCGTTGCCGGCGTGGATCCTATCGTCATGGGGCTTGGCCCGATCCCGGCGGTGCGCCGGGCGCTCGACCGCGCCGGCTGGAGCGTGCGAGACATCGACCTCTTCGAGTTGAACGAGGCGTTCGCCGCGCAGTCGCTCGCCGTGATCCGCGAGCTCGACCTCGACCCGGCGCGAGTAAACGTGCGTGGCGGCGCCATCGCCCTGGGTCACCCGATCGGCGCCAGCGGCGCGCGAATCCTCACTACCCTGATCCACGCGCTGCGCGACCGCGGCGAGCACCGGGGCGTCGCAACCCTCTGCATCGGCGGCGGCCAGGGCATTGCTCTCGCGATCGAGATGTAGGACCTCTGGTCGCAGGTACTCACGAAATGCGATGCGTGATCTGAGCCGGCGAACGAAAATCTAGTTGACCAGTGTCTCGCTGCGACGTAGACTCGCCGTAACGGCGTGCAAGCAGCCGGGGAGGAAAAGGGCGATGGGGAAGATCCGACACGTCGCGTTCATGATCAACGAGCCGCTGAAGGTGATGGATTTTTATCAGCGAGGGTTC
>JAXDLH010000085.1:0-2531 GCA_034666705.1 Chloroflexota bacterium | reverse complement strand
ATCGGCGCAATGCACTGCGGGATGAAGCGGGGGCTCGCGCTGGCCCACTCGCCGATCAGCCAGTCGTTGTAAGCTTGCACGCACGCCAGCTCGAGCTCGGGATCGGCCAGATGGCCGAACGCCTGGCCGGCCCGACCGGCCACCGTCGGATATAGCGCCGAGTAATCCACGCCCGCCGCGTCCATCGCCTTCAATCGCTCGCTCGGCACGTAGGCGGCCGCGGGCACCTCATCCCAGCGAGTCGGCTCATGGTTGCGGTCGGCCATCAACGCGCCGACCTCCGCCACCCGGCCGCCGAGCAGCACCTGGCCGTCTACCACCCAGTGCTCGGTGCCGTCTGCCGCGCGCTCGAGGTGCGGGGCACGGTCGCGAAAGCGGCTGCCGAGCCGCGCCGTCCACAGGTCGGGCGGCTCGAGCACGTGGTCGTCGGCGCTGACCAGGCCGTATTTCAACAGCGCGGGTGTACGGGTGGCTGCCGCCTGTGCCATCACGCCGCCACCGGCGCGAGGACGCGGGCGTCGACGTTGTAGACGCGCACCGCGTTCTCATAGAGCAGCTTGCGGCGGTCATCCTCGGGCACGCCGGCGAGCACCCGCTCGACCTCGTCGCGGGAGCGCGGATAGTACGACGCCACGTGGGGGAAGTCAGATTCCCACATGATGTTGTCGATGCCAATGTTGTGGCGGAGCTGGATGCCGCCCGCCTCGAACCAGAAGTTCACGAACATCTGGGTGCGCACCGTCTCGCTCGGCCGCGTGCTGATCCCCTCGGTCCACAGGTGGCGGCTCTCCCACTCGTGGTCGCACGCCGCGATCACGTAGTTCAGTCCGCCGATCCCCGCCTCGGCGAAGACGCACTTCAGTCGCGGGAAGCGCTCGGTGACGCCCGAGAGGATGAGGTGGGGAATGATCTGGGCCGGGGTGACGGCCGAGGTGCTGGTGGACGCCGAGTGGGCCTGCCGGGTAGTGAAGCCATCCCAGCCCATGATTGCCCCGCCGATGTTGAGCCCCGAAGAGCCGTGGAAGTGCACCGGCACGTCGAGTGCCTGACACGTCTCCCACAACGGGTACCAGGCCGGATCGGTGAGGTGCGGCAGGCCCGCCGGCATGCGCCCCTGGACGTTGGCGCCGCGATGGCCCATGCCGACGGCGCGCTCGACTTCGCGTGCCATCGTCTCCGGCCCATTGATGTAGGGGAGGATCGCGAGCGGCAGGTAGCGATCGCTGGCCCGCGCCCACTCGGCGAGCGCGTCGTTGTACGCCCGCACGACGTCGAGCTCGAACGCGCGATCGCCCCACTTATAGAAGGTACCGCCCGGGTTATTCGGGAAGAGCACCTCGCCGTCCACGCCGTCGGCGTCGAGCGCCGCGAGTCGCGCGATCGGGTCGTACGCGGTGTTGGGCACCAGCTCCCAGCGCGCCGGGTAGGTGGGGAACGGATCGCCCATCACCGCGGGGCAGTTGCTCACACCCTCGCCGCCGGCCGGCTCGCCGTAGGCGGTCCAGCCCTCGATCTGCTTGCCCCGCTTCTCGATCATTCCAACGTGCGGGATCTTGTCGCCCCAGGTGCTCGCGGACATGCGAGAGGTGAACGCGTCGCGGTTCAGCACCACGTGTGAGTCGGCGCTGATCAATCCGTGCTTGATCTCCATAACCTTCTCCGTCCCCATCTTGCTCGGTATCGACCTGAGATGAATACATCATCCTTGAGGCTCTACCAGAGCCCCGCAGGCTGAAGAACGTATCCCCACGAGGAGGTCACGGAGCCTTCGCTCCGCTCAGGATGACAGCCTACGGGGCCAGCTCCTCCGTGCATGGCCTTCGTTCGGTGGGGGAGGGTCTTGCCTCCTCCTGCCTCGCGATCGTGGCGCGGGGCGACGCGGCGAGGGCCAAGCCCTCGCCCTACCGGAACGACGGACCCCACGCAAAGGCGACGATCATGCGCACTGCCCCACGAGATAATTGTCCGGCCCATCATACTGGGGTTTCTGTGCTTCCGAAACCTGCACGACGCGCTCGGTGCGCAGTTCTAGGAAAGAGATGGCAGTCCGCGTCGGCTACTTGCACGATTCCCGCTCCCGCCGCAAAGGATCCGTCCGCCGCCTGGGAGATCAGGGCTTCCCAGTGCCCTCGAGGGTCGCGAGCACGCGCTCGGCGGTAATCGGGAGCTGCGTGACCGGCGCGCCGATGGCGTCGGCCACTGCGCTCGCGATCGCGCCGGCGGTCGGAATGGTGGGGATCTCCCCGATCGACTTCGAATCGAACGGCCCGAGCCCTGGCGACGGCACGTTGACCGTGGTGAGCGGCGGGATGTCCTCCGTGGTCGGCAGCTTGTAGTCGCCGAAGTGCGCGGTCGTGATGCGCCCCTCCTCGACCACGAGCTCCTCGGTGAGGGCGAAGCCGATGCCCTGCACGACTCCGCCGTCGATCTGCCCTTGATGGCCCAGGGAGTTGATGATCGTGCCGGCCTGCTGCGCCGTCACGAGCCGCATGACTCGCACCTCGCCCGTCTCGGTATCGACCTCGACCTCC
>JAXDLH010000084.1:0-7672 GCA_034666705.1 Chloroflexota bacterium | reverse complement strand
GTGGCCCTCCTCCCCAGCCGGTTTATCTGGCTGATCGCAGGTGGAGGTCTGACGAGATCGTTCGGCTACTGCTTCGGTATTTTGGCGCTCCGCGAGGCATATCTGCTCTACACGCGCGGCTCGCGGTCTGCCTTGCTGCGCTACATCGTCTTCGCCTCGCTCACGGTGCTCAGCCACGTCGAGTTCGCCTGGTTCGTGGCGATCAGCACCGGCGTCCTCTTCCTCGCCTATGGCCGCAATCGCGCCGGGCTCGGCAGCTCTGCCCTCGCTATGGGTGGAACGTTAGTCTGCACGGCCCCGTGGTGGGCAACGGTCGTCGCTCGGCACGGTGTCGAGCCATTTCGCGCCGCGTCGCAGAGCGGCTCGTCGCTCGTTGCGCTGGATCTCAGTTCTCCCAGTCAGGCTGCGGTGTCGCTCGCGGCCGGCGCAGTGCTGGTGGCCATTGGCGCGTGCTTTTGCTTTCTGGCCGCGACGGGCGACCGCCGCCTGCTGCTGCTCGGCTGGCTTGGTCTCGCCTGGCTGCTCGATGGTCGAGCGTTCTTCTGGACCTTTACGGTTCCTGTCGCGCTCGCCCTCGGCGTGGTCGCCGCGGCCCTCAGGGCGAGAATCACCAGGGTGGCGCCCCCTGGTGTCGACCCGCTGCGGTCCTCGGCGCCGGAGGTGAGTCGACCTGCAGCCTGGGTTCTCAATGGTCTCACGCTCGTCGTTACGATCTTTCTCATCGCGGGCTCGGTTCAGGCATCGACGGAGCTGCGGTTGGCCAGCATCGTTCTTTCGCGCCACGAGCGGACCGCGATGGAGTGGGTGGCGGTCTCGACGTCGCCGGCCAGCCGATTCGCGGTGCTTACCGGCGATTCTTGGAGCCTGAATCTCAGCGCGGAGTGGTTTCCGGTACTCGCGGAGCGGGTCAGCGTGACAACTGCCCAGGGAACCGAGTGGCTATCCGGTGGCGTATTCCGGCAGCGCATCGCGGTCGACTCGGCTCTGCAGTCCTGCGCGAGCCGCGACGTCGACTGTATTGTCGAGGTGCCTGAGCAGTTCGAGTATGTCTATGTGCCCAAACGCGCCGATTCGGACTGCTGCGGCGTCGTACGTTCCTCACTTCGTGGCGACCCTCGCTTTACACTCGTCTACGACGACGTGGGTGCGAGCATCTTTGGGCGTACGCCGGCGTAGCGCATTGTACGGGCTGATGTGCCAGTGAGTGTCCGGCGGATTGCGCTCGGCTACGTCGTGTGGGCGGGTGGACTGGGTGGGCTCGCCCTGGCCTACCACCACGTGCCAGAGGGCATGGATTCCGTCTGGGGGCTCACGCCGCAACGCGAGCTGCTGTCCGTGGGTCCGCCGTGGTCCCTGGGATTGTTCCTGGCTCTCGCAGTCGCCTCTCTGGCCGGTGCGTGGGTTGGCTATCGCCTGTTGGCTGCGGAGGATTCGCTGCGCCGGCTCACCTGCGGCGTCGCCCTTGTCGGCGTCGTACTCGCCTTCGCGTTCCCGCCGCTCCTTTCGGACGACGTCTTCAGCTATGCAGACATTGGCCTTGCCCTCCGCTCGGGCGCGAACCCCTACGTGACCCCGCCTGCCGAGACCCCGGTGAACCCAGTGCGACCATTCAACTCGTGGGCGCCGATTACTGCGCCTTACGGGCCGCTGTGGCTGCTTACGAGCGCGCTCGTCGTCGGCGGTGGTGGTGACGCTGGGTCGATAGCCCTCAGGTTCAAGTTGTTCGGTGCGGCCACGCTCGTGGCTGCCGCGCTGATTGCCGCCCGAATCGCTGGCCCGGGGGCGGCGCGGACGCTTGCGACTAATCCCGTCGTCGTAATCGAAGCGGCGGCGACCGGCCACGTCGACATCTTCCTGACCCTGCTTGCGCTCAGTGCAGCGCTGGCCTTTAGTCGGCGCCGGTTATCGGCGGCGGCCATCTTGCTCGGTCTGGCGGTGAGCTGTAAGCTCACCGTGGGGCTGCTCGTGCCGCTCCTGGTGCTGCGGGCGAGGGGTTGGGGCGACGGCCTACGGCTCAGCGCGCTTACCGGCGGGGTGGCGCTGCTCACGTATGCGCCATTCATGGCCACCGGGGGGGTGCTCGCCCCTTTTCGTTCGACGATCAACGAGGGCGGCCGCGGCCTGACCAACTTCTTCTGGGGAGCGCCGCGCATCCTGCTTGAGGCTGTACTGCCAACTGATGAGGTGGACAGCGCCGTCTTCGTGATCTTCCTGGCGACAGTGTTAGTCGCGACGTTTGCGGTCAGCATTGCGGTGTACCGGACCACCCGGTCGGGTAAGTGGTCGCCCGGCTTTGACCTCGCACGCTGGGCCGGGGTCGAGGCGCTGCTCGCGCTGACCGCGAGGCGTTCGTTCACCTGGTACTGGATCCTCCCGGTTGGACTGGCCGCTGCGGCGGAGCCGAGAGGAAGGCTGCTGCGATTTGCGATCGTCTGCTTCACCGTGGCGATGAGCCTGGTCTACGTCGTCCTCGTGCCAGCCCACGGCTAACCCGGACTCGCGTGCGGTACAGTGTCGCGGCTTCGTGGCTCACGCCCCTATTGGAGAAGCAGGTATGCCGAATGATGTGCCAGCGCCGCAGCCCGAATCGCAGCCAAGGCGCCCGCTCGGTGGCCTGCGCGTGTTGGAGCTGGGCTCGCTGATCGCCGGTCCGTATGCGGCGCGGTTGCTCGCCGAATACGGCGCCGAGGTGATTAAGATCGAGCCGCCCGAGGGCGGCGATCCCCTGAGGCTCTGGCGCATGGTGCACGAGGGCACGTCGCTCTGGTGGTACGCGCAAGCGCGCAACAAACGCAGCATTACCCTCGACCTGCGTCATCCGAAGGGGCAGGAGCTTGCGCGACGGCTTGCCGCCCGCGCCGACGTGCTGGTGGAGAACTTCCGGCCGGGCACGCTCGAACGGTGGGGGCTCGGGTGGGAGGAGCTGCATGCCCTAAACCCGCGCCTCGTCATGGTACGGATATCTGGCTACGGACAGACGGGCCCGAGCCGTGACAAGCCGGGCTTCGCGTCCATTGCGGAGTCCATTGCGGGGTTGCGTTACATAACCGGGTACCCGGAGCTGCCGCCGGTCCGAGTTGGCGTGAGCATCGGCGACTCTATCGCGGGCCTTTTTGCCGTGATCGGTGCGCTCACTGCGGTGTTCAACCGCGACAACGGCGGTACGGGTGAGGGGCAGCTCGTCGATGTCGCGCTGTACGAGGCCGTATTCGCCCTCATGGAGAGCATGCTCTCCGAATACGACTTTGCGGGGGTCGTGCGCGAGCGCGCCGGCGCGGCCATGCCCGGCATCACCCCCTCCAATACGTATCCGTGCGCTGACGGAAAGCACGTGATCATCGGGGGCAACAGCGACTCCATCTTCAAGCGTTTGATGGAGGCAATCGGCCACTCGGAGGTGGCTGCTGACCCGCACTACGCCGACAATACGGGTCGCTCGGCCGAGGCGGCGTATCTCGACGGCCTGATCGCAGCGTGGAGCTCGCAGCATCCGTTAGAAGAGTGCACGCGCGTGTTGGAGGCGGCCGGCGTGCCCGTCGGTCCGATCTATAGCGTGGCCGATATCGTGGCCGACCCGCAGTATGCGGCGCGTGACATGATCGAAGAGGTCGAGGCTCCCGGGATCGGAGTGCTGAAGATCCCCGGAATCGTGCCGAAGTTCAGCGCGACACCCACTGCAACCGAATGGATCGGACCGCCGCTCGGTGCCCACAACGAAGAGGTATATAAGGGCATCCTTGGTCTCCCTGACGCCGAGTACGATGCGCTTCGCGCCGATGGCGTTATTTAGAGGCGGCGGTAGTGAAAAACTACACAGCTTGGCTGTGCAACCGATGATAAATGTGGGACCGACTGATGATTTACACTACTTGCGCGCGACCTCTGTGCTCATTGTGTAGATCTCCGTGCGACGCAGTCGTCCATTAACGAATACAAGCGATGGCTGCACCGACCAAAATACCCACGCCCGTCCCCCCGTGCGTTCAGAATTGGAGCCTGAGCATGATCCTGCCACACCTCGATCTCACCGCACCTTCCGGTCGCAGTCGGTACTCGCGCCTTTCTATGGCCATCGCCCTGCTCCTGATCGCACAATTCCTGGTCGGCTGCAGCAGTGGAGGCACGTCGAATCGTGCTGGTGACCTCCAGCAGCGGACTGACGATCGAGCGACTGCGGTCGCGCTGGCTGCCGTGACGGACAACAACCTGGAGCCGCTCAGTCTCGACGACGTTCAGCTAACGTGGCAGATCGAGGATGAAGAGGACGCCTCGGACGAGGGTGCAAGCTACCATGTCACGAAGTACACGCGCGATCTGGCGAGCACGCATACCGGGACTGGCCTATACAAGGCCATGATCATGGTCTTTACCGCAGATAAGGGCCTGCCGAAACAGCTTGACGAGGTTCGCCTGCGCGGTTTTCTCGAGAGTTATATCGAGACGTCTCGCGGCCTGGTCGACATCAGGAGCGCAGGCAATGTGCGAGGGCCGGCAGTCGGCAGGAACTACTGGTGGTCGGGTATCCAATATCGTTCCGAGGGCGAATTGTGGCAGCTCTACGGCGTCACGTTCGTTTCAGGCAACAGCGTCGCGGTTGTGGCGACGGTGGCCCAGCAGACCAAGGCGCGCCTCCCAGACACCTACTCGCTCGCTCGCGACGTCGCGGCGCAGCTCGACCGCAGTGTTGCTCCTTCGGCCCCGAGGCAGCGCTCGACGGGAGTCTGAGCTCGCGAGCCGAGCGACGAAAGCAGCCATAACCCCGGAGGGCCCTTCCGAAAGCCGCGACGTCGCGGGACCCGCCTGGTCCCAAACTCGTCGCACGATATCGACGGAACGACGGTAGCGCAAGGCCTCACCCCCCGCTTGGTACTGACGTGGAAGAGCGACGGGGCCACGATCGACCGAGCGCTACTTCGACGCCTCGTCGTAATAGTGGTCGTAGTACCAGGCGGCGATCTCGCCGCCAGTCGTTACCCAGACGCCTTCGTGGGTGGTGATGTACTCCAGCGCCCGGTCCAGCCAGCGTGCGCGATGCGGGTGCCCGGAGAGGAATGGGTGGATGGCAATCGCCATGACTCGACCGCTCCTGGCGCCGTCCTCGTAGAGCACGTCGAGTTGGTCGCAGATGGCCCGGTAGAACTCCTCCGGATTCTGGCCCTTCCGCGCGAAGATCGGGATGTCATTGAACTCGAGGGCGTAGGGGACCGAGATCATTTGGCCTGAGCGAACGCGCATCGGGAATGGCTGGTCGTCGGCACACCAATCGCAGACGTAGCGAATCCCGGCCTCGGCGAGGAGGTCTGGCGTATTGAAGGTCTCGCCAAGGCCGGGTCCGAGCCACCCTTGCGGGGGGCGACCCGTATGCTGGGTGATCGTGTCGACGACGGTCCGGATGGTGGCGCGCTCCTCTGCCTCTGCCATTCCCACCAGGCTCTGGGAGTTGGAGATGCCGTGACCCATCCACTCCCACTTACGCTCTTCGCCCGCGCGAATGATCTGCGGCTCGAAGCGGCACACGTCGGAGTTCAGCGCCACGGTGGCGCGCACCTGATGTTTGTCGAAGACGTCCATGATGCGCCAGATGCCGACGCGGCTCCCATAGTCGCGGGCGGCGAAGTTGTAGACGTCGGGCGCGCCCCGGGTTCCCTCGAAGCGCCCGTCAATGCGAAAATGCTCGATGTTGGGGATGATCCAGAACGCCACGCGCGCGTCGTTGGGCCAACGGATCGCTGGCCGCTCAGGGAGCGGCCAGTACGGATAACGCTCGTTCTCCACCGGAGCCTCCCTCGATATACCGCATGCCCGTCGCACCTGCGAGCCCCGAAGGCGGGGAATTGCCAGGCGCAGCCGACCGTTTATCGTACGGGTTATTGCACGGGCGGCGCTCAATCGCCGTCTCATGCGAAAATTGGAGTTGATGGCCGTTTCTCACCCAGCCCGGTGGACGAGAGCGCCGGCCGGAACGCGTGGAGACGGAGGGGTTAATGGCGCGCAGCAATGAGATCGCCTCGGTGATCGTGTGCACGAACGTGGATTGTGCCTATCGCGGGGCCCAGAAAAACATTGAAGGTATCCAGCAGCGCCTCGAGGCTGCCGGCAGCGACGTAAAGATCAAAACCTACCTCTGTTTCGGTGGCTGCGAGGACGGCCCGAACCTCGTCCTCTACCCGGAGGGGACCTGGTACGCCGGGGTCAAAGAAGAAGACCTGGACGACATCGTCGGCCACGTCCTGGGTGGTCCCAAGGTAGAGCGGCTTACCGAGCGCGTCGATCCCGGTCTGCAGGAGTTGATCCTGGACATCCTGGACTCGGGGATGATCGACCTATGAGCGTGCTCGCCCGGGCGATTGCGCTGACGGTCGCGGTGAGCATGATGACCGCCGGCCGTTCAGGGATTTCGCTTGCGCAAGGCGCCATCCAGGTGACTCAGCGGACGGAGTACTACTCCATAGTGCTGCAAATTGGCCCGATGGAGGAGATGCTCACCCCAGAGGAAGCGGCGGCCGCAACCGACGGGGAAGTGATGCTGTCGACGCCGGGTTCGAGCGAAGCCGATCAGGGAATGGCCGGGATGGATATGTCCGGGATGGCAGGCATGAGCATGGCGAGCGCGGCACCACCTGGGACGACTGCCCTCGACGGTGCGTCAGTCCATCACATCGAAGCGCACGTGTACGATCTTGCCACCGGAGCTCCGGAAGCGGATGTGATGCCGTTCATCGCAATGACCGACCAGGCCACTGGCATCACGACCCAACTGGCGCCAGTCATGGCGATGTATGGAGTGGCCGAGGGGCTAGATGATCTGCACTATGGCAACAATGCGTTGCTGCCACCTAGCATCTATACGTTCGTGATCATCGTCGACAATGATCTGGCCGTGTTTCCCGACGTAGTCGTCCACTAAGGGACTGACTGCGCGCGAGTTCGCCGAGCGACGGTCAGCTTGCCGCGGCGAGCGTCTTGTCGACCAGCGAGGTGAGCTGCTGGGTTGGAAAAGGCTTACGCAGATAGGCGACTGCGCCGAGTGAGCGAGCCCAGCGGTCGAGGTTCTCCTCGCCGCTGATGAGCACGATTGGCATCTCCATGCCAAGGCGGCGCACTTCCGCCGCAAAGCCCGCACCGTCCATGACCGGCATATTCAGGTCGAGGAGGACCAGCGAAGGACGGAGCTCAGCCGCAAGCCGCACCGCTTCGCGCCCATCGCTCGCGGTGACAACGCAGGCGCCCCTGAGGGCAAGCGCAGCCTCAATAGCGGCCAGTACCATGGGGTCGTCATCGACCACGAGGATTGGGTTCTCTCGCACGGAAAGGGGACTCCCCCGCGCCAGGCGCCACCTCGGCGTGGCGTGACAGGACATCACAGCAGTGTAGCGTCCGGGCTCTATATTACATGTGTCAGTTCGGACACAATACGCGCTCACTTCACATTGGGCGGGTTTCGGAGTGGCGCTCGTCGCGTCGACGATCAACCGTTTTGCTCCACGGCCACTGACCAGATATGGGCGGAGTTTATATCGAGATAGAAGGTCCCCGCCTTGTAGACGAACGTCGTCCCGTTTTGCTTGAAGCAGCCGCCCTCGACGCGAGCCCCGTCCAGATTGCGCACCGTGATGCATAGGTTGGGCTCGTTGCGGCGTGGATCGACCACCGTGAACACGATGCGCCACTG
>JAXDLH010000083.1:0-9043 GCA_034666705.1 Chloroflexota bacterium | reverse complement strand
CCTGGAGATCGGCGAGCCACGGCTCGATGTCGTCCGGCAGCTCACCGAGGTCCATTGTGAGCAGATGGTTGGCGATCACGTCCTGCGTTTGCTCGAACCAGAACGCCGAGAGCGAGTTGAGCACGATGCCTTTTCCAGGAATCGGCTCATTCATCACCACGTCGAAGGCCGAGAGCCGGTCCGTCGCGATCATCAGCAACCGATCGCCCAGGTCGTACATGTCGCGCACCTTGCCCCGCGCGATGAGCGGCAAAGCGTTGATCGTGGTGGTGCCGATTGGCCGGGGCGCCAGGCTTCCGGTCAGAAATGGATGAACGCTGCTCATTCCAGCTCCCCCCCGCTCTGATCGACGCGAAATTTCCGATAACGGGCGCGCACGCCCTCGTCTGCCAGACCGATGATCGCTGCCGCCAGATAGGCGGCGTTGCGTGCGCCGCCGGTGCCGACCGCAACGGTCGCGACCGGCACGCCGCCTGGCATCTGCACCATGGAGAGCAGCGAGTCGAGCCCCATCATGCTGCTGCCCAGGATCGGCACGCCGATCACCGGCAGCGTCGTCTGGGCCGCGATCACGCCGGGCAGATGGGCTGCCCCGCCGGCGCCGGCAATGATCACGCGCAATCCACGTGCTTCGGCGCCGCGGGCGAATTGCCGGACTCGCTCGGGCGTACGGTGGGCCGACATCACGTGTACTTCGTGGGCGATGCCCAGCGCCACCAGCGCCTTGGCCGTCTCGTCCATTACTGGCCGGTCGGACTCACTCCCCATCAACACGGCGACGAGGGACTCGCTAGCCGAGCCGGGCGCTGGTTCTGGGCTGGTTTCCGGCTGGGGAGCTGCTGCGGCGGGAGCGGGTTGCGGCTCTGCAGAAGGCCCTGGCCCGTCGGTGAGCGGCCCCGTCGCCGCTATGCTGGCTTCGGACTCGGTTGGCGCCACGAACGGTGGTGGCGGCTCTTCGGTCATCGGATTGGGCGCAGGTGCGGCTGGGATCAGGTACTCGCCGGGCGACATCCGCTCGTCAATCGGCGGCTCTCCCGCAGTCGGTTGGAGCTGGGACCCGCTCCCCGCAGCAGTCATGTCGTGGATTGCCGCAGTCGTCGGGTCAGTGATGCCGATATCGCGTCGATACTGCATACCCTCAAAGTGAACGCGCGCCACATTGTCGTACACCCGTGCTCTTGCCTCCTGAAGTGTGGCACCGCGGGCCACTACGGTCAGAATCCGGCCGCCGTCTGTCACGACCCCCACGTCGTCCTCGCTCATCGGTCGTGGCACTCGTCGCCGGACCCAACCGCGCGGCGGCTCCGGGGTGCGCAATAGTTTCGTTCCCGCGTGAAATGCGAGTACGCCGTCGTCGATCTCGTTGAGCCCAGTGATCTTGAAGCCGGATTTTGGCGAATCCGGATAACCGGGCGCTGCCAGCACGACGCCGCAGGTGGCGCCGTCGTGCCATTCCACCTGCTGCTGGTCGAGCGTACCGTCGATAGTCGCCATCAACAGCGGCACAAGGTCACTCTTGAGAAGCGGTAGGATGAGCTCTGCCTCCGGATCACCCCAACGGCAGTTGAACTCGATGACCTTCGGGCCGTCCGTGGTCAGCATCAGGCCGGCGTAGAGCACGCCACTGTACGGCGCACCCTCCTCTACCATTGCTCGCGCAGTCGGTTCGAAGATCATGCGGCGAATCTCCGCCAATAACTCGGGCGTCCCGCTCGCGGTCGGCGCGTAGCCACCCATCCCGCCGGTGTTCGGTCCCTCATCGCCATCCATCAACCGCTTGTGGTCGCGCGCGCCGATCAGGGGCAGCACCTGCATGCCGCTAACCAGCGCGAAAGCGGAGTACTCGGCTCCCTCGAGCAACTCCTCGATCACGAGTCGCTCGCCGGCGACCCCCATCGTGCGATCGACCATGAGGCTATTGATCGCTTGCTCCGCCTGGCCGTGCGTGCGGCAGATGACCACGCCCTTTCCGCTGGCGAGCCCATCTGCCTTCAGCACGACCGGGAGCCCGAATTTCTCGAGCGCTTCGCGCGCTTCGTCGGGCGTGTCGGCGGCCATCCACCGGGCGGTCGGAATGCCGTGGCGCTGCATCAGGCCCTTCGCCCAGCTCTTGCTCCACTCGATCTGGGCGGCGGCTCGCGTCGGTCCGAAGATACGGAGCCCAGCATCCTGAAACGCGTCGACGAGCCCCGCGGCGAGCGGCGCCTCCGGGCCAACGACCGTGAGCTCAATCTGATTTTCAATCGCCGTCGCGATCAAGCCGCGCGTGTCGTCCGCTTCTACGCCGGTCGACCGGGCAAGGAACGAGATGCCCGCGTTGCCGGGTGCGGCGAAAACGGCGTTTACGTCTGGCGAGAATTGCAGCTTCCACACGAGTGCGTGCTCGCGAGCGCCACCGCCAACAACGAGAACTCGCATCGGCGTCACTCCCACTCGATCGTGGACGGCGGTTTCGACGAGATGTCGTAGACGACGCGGTTGACGCCCGGCACCTCGTTCACGATCCGCGACGAGATCGCGGCGAGCACCTCGTGCGGAATGCGCGCCCAGTCGGCGGTCATTGCGTCCTCGCTCGTCACCGCGCGCACGGCCACGACGTTGCTGTAGGTGCGGCCGTCGCCCATCACCCCAACAGTTTGCACGGGTGTGAGCACCGCGAATGCCTGCCAGATCTCGTCGTAGAGACCGGCCCGCCGGATCTCCTCCGTGACGATCGCATCGGCGAGTCGCAGTAGCTCGAGGCGCTGCGGCGTCACCTCGCCGATGATCCGCACGGCGAGTCCGGGGCCAGGAAACGGATGGCGCTGGATAATCTGCGAGGGCAGCCCGAGCGCGCGCCCGACCTCGCGGACTTCATCTTTGAACAAGAATCGCAGCGGCTCGACGAGCTTGAACGACAGGTCCTCGGGCAGGCCGCCGACGTTGTGGTGCGTTTTGATCTTCGCAGCAGAGGGGTTATCACGCGTGGCGCTCTCGATCACGTCTGGATAGAGCGTGCCCTGTACGAGAAATCTTGGCTGGCCGATCTCCCGCGCCTCACGCTCGAAAATATCGATGAACGTCGCGCCGATCCGCCGCCGCTTCTCCTCGGGGTCGACCACGCCAGCGAGTTGCGCGTGGAATTCGGCCGTGGCGTCGACAGCGCGTACGTTCAGATCGAGCTCGCGCAAAGCGTTGAGCACTTCGCCCGCCTCATCTTTGCGGAGCAGGCCATTATCCACAAACACACACGTCAGTCGATCGCCGATGGCGCGGTCGACGAGCATCGCCGCCACGGCGGAGTCCACGCCGCCCGAGAGCGCGCAGACCGCAGTCTCGTCGCCGACTTGCTCACCGATCATGCGCACGAATCCGTCGACGTACTGCTTGGCGGTCCAGGCGCCACTGCAGCCACAGATGCCGAAGAGAAAGTTCCGCAAGATCTGGCGACCATGGGTCGTGTGGACCACCTCTGGGTGAAACTGAATGCCGACGTTGCCCCGATCGTCGGCCACCGCCGCAAACGCGCAGTTGTCGCTACCAGCGATGAGCCGGAAGCCGCTCGGCGGCTCGTCTACGTGGTCGCCGTGGCTCATCCAGACGTCGAGCGTTTCCGGGATCGAGGCGAAGATCGGATGGCTGGCCTCACCCACGCGTACCCGTGCAGGCCCGAACTCGCGGCGCTCGGCTGGGCGGACGCGGCCTCCCCATTCATGCGCGATTAGCTGCATGCCGTAGCAAATGGCGAGAATCGGAACCCCGGCGTTGGCGAGCCAGGCGGGCAGCCGCGGCGCATTGGCGTCATACACGCTTGCAGGGCCGCCGGAGAGGATAATCCCCTTAAGGTTGCGGCTTGCGATCATCGCTGCCGGTGCATTCTCCGGCAGGATCTCGCAGTAGACGTGGGCTTCGCGGACACGCCGCGCGATGAGCTGCGTGTATTGCGAGCCAAAGTCGACGATGCCGATAAATTCCTGAGCCGGATCGGCGGACGTTGCAGAAGCCTTCTGGGTGGCCGAGGTCAGCGTCCATCCTCCAATCAACAGGCCGGCAGTCGCCGAGAGGGGAGCTCACCTGATTATACTGGGCCGCAGTGGGCCGTTCGGTGCCTGGCTGGCGTGGCCTGGAGTGGGAGCGAGTGGGGACCCTGTATGTAGTTGGCACGCCGATCGGCAACCTTGAGGATATAACGCTTCGTGCACTCCGCATCCTGCGCGAGGTCGCGGTCATCGCCGCCGAGGACACCCGCCACGCTCGCACGCTGCTGCAGGCCCACGACCTGCACACCCCACTGACCAGCTTCCATGACTTCACTGGGCCTGCGAAGATACGGAGGCTCGTCGAGCGAATCGAAGCCGGCGAGGACGTGGCGCTGATCTCGGACGCCGGGATGCCTGGGATCTCCGACCCTGGCTACCCGTTGATCAACGCCGCGTTGGCCGCGGGCTGCGAGGTGACGTGCATTCCGGGCCCATCGGCGATCCTGGTCGCGCTGGTCCTTTCTGGGCTCCCCAGCCATGCGTTCCGCTACGTCGGTTTTCTGCCTCGCAAGCCGGGCGAGCGCCGGAACTTCCTCGCCCGCCTGGCGGAGGACCCGGACACCATCATCTGCCTGGAGTCGCCGCATCGGCTGGTCGCGACGCTGTGCGACGTGGCGGCCACGTTTGGGGCCGACCGACCGATTGCCGTCGCGCGCGAGCTGACGAAGCGCTTCGAGGAGGTGTTGCGGAGCAACGCCGGAGAGGCCATAGCGCACTTCGAGGCAACAGCGCCGCGCGGGGAATTCACGCTGGTGCTCGCGGGTCGGAGTCACCGCGAGCCCTCTCGCGACGATTCCGAGGCGCACGTTCCGCAGTTGCCCTCTCGCGAGGCGCGTGCGCCCCGCGCACGCCGGGGTTAGCCTGATAATTACAGTCGCGCACGGGCGTACAGGAGGCAGGGTATGCGGGACGCGGCGGCGGTCAGCTGGTATCAGGAAGGCGGGATCTACGGGCCCGATTACCTGGCCATTTTTCGCGAAGAGACAGCCAGCGGCACGGAGACGGATCGAGCCATCCGGCTGCTGGCCCTCAACGCCGGCGATCGGGTGCTCGACGTGGCGTGCGGCTTCGGCCGGCATGCGGTGCATCTCGCGCGCCGGGGGCTGCGGGTCGTCGGACTGGACCTCAACGCGTATTTGCTCGGTCTTGCCCAGGAGCGGGCGACCCAGGCCGATGCGCGCGTGGCGTTCGTACGCGGCGACATGCAGTTGCTGCCGTTCGCCGACGTATTCGACGGTGCAGTGTGTCTGGGTGGATCCTTCGGGCAATTCGAGAGCGAGGATGAGGATCTCGCACTGCTGCGGGAGACGGCGCAGGCCCTGCGGCCCGGCGGCAAATTCTTGCTCGACGTTGCCAATCGCGACGGGATACTCTCCCGGTTTATCGGCAAAGATTGGGACCAACTCGAGGATGGCACGGTCGTCCTGCGCGAGCGTCGGTGGGACTCTCTCCGCGGTCGCGTCGAGGGCAAGGACGTCGTCGTTGGCCCCGACGGACGCCGTCGCGAGTACGAGCACTCGATGCGCCTCTACGGAGCGCCGGAGATCCATAGTATGCTGCGGCGGGCCGGCTTCGACGTGCTCGCCATGTACGGCAGCCTCGCCGGCGCTGCCGTCGGCTGGGACAGTCCACGCGTCAACGTCGTGGCACAGCGCCCGCGCTAGCGAGTTTAGGCGGGCACGGCGTCCCGGTGCAGCTCGATTGGATAGAGCGACGGCCGGATTGGGGTCGAGCTGCCATTGGTCACCGCGGTATATGCCCCGAGGTAGCCCTCCGCCATCACTCGCGCCGAGAAACGGTTCTCGGCCTCCAGACGACAGTCCCACCGATCGATCATCTCGATGCATTGCAGATATGACACCATCTCGTCGATGGTATGGCAGAGGAACCCCGTTCGGCCGTGTTCGATCAGTTCGGGGGCTGCGCCGAACGGACGGGTGAGCACTGGCGTTCCGCACGCCAACGACTCGATCATCACCAACCCAAATGGCTCTGGCCAGTTGATTGGGAAGACCATCGCGAGCGCGTCCTTGAGCAGGTTGTATTTATCCTCATCGCCTACTTCGCCGATGAACTCGATCAGCGAGCTATCGAGCTTCGGCTTCACGTGCTCGCGATAGTAGTCCCAGTCCTCTTTGACCCAAGCGTTGTCGACGCCGTCGAGAGGCATCCGGGCCGCGATCTTGAGGGGAATTCCTGCCCGCAGCGCGACGTCGATGGCGTCTGCCACGCCCTTCTCGGGCGAGATACGGCCGACAAAGGTGAGGTAGCTGCCCTTGCCGTGTCCCATCGGCACCTGTTCGACGGGGATGCCGTTGTAGACCGTGCGCAGCCAGTTCGCCTGCGGCAAGGGGCGGCGTTGACTGTTGCTGATCGACACGACCGGCGCGTCGCCGAACTCGTCATAAAGCCCCTGGAGTTCCGGCAGGTCCAATCGACCGTGCAGCGTGTGCACGAACGGCGTGGGTGATTGACGCGCGAACGGGAACGTCAGGTAGTCGAGATGCGAGTGGATCACGTCATACTCGCTGGCATCCTTCACGACCTGGGCCAGCTCCGTGAAATGGAGCATCGTCGCATCCCGCTTGCTGTTACTTCGCCATAGGGCTTCTTCGACGATGGGCACCAGATGGGCCTCCGTCCTGGAGTCGCCAGTGCTGTACAAGGTGACGTCATGTCCGAGTGCGACGAGCTCAGCCACGAGCGCGGCGATTACTCGCTCGGTTCCACCGTACTTCGTCGGTGGGATGCTCTCGACCAATGGCGCGACTTGAGCGATTCTCATCGTGCCTCCGGGATTAACACATCGTAACGAACGGCAGCGAGCCGCCCTCAAGCTTACCAAGCCAAATAGCCACATACTGGTTAATGGCGCGTAAACGTGCTGTAAACATGCGTAACGCACACACGGCTGCATCAGTGCAACGACGCGCAGAATGCACCATACCGGGGTCATTGATGACCTCGTCGATCGCACCACGTTGTCTCGGCTCGTGGATTACGCGACCGAATGGACGCCGACAATAAAGAGCGTCAGTGCGAATCCTTCGAGGATGGCGAGGCTGACGAGCACGCTCGTGCGGAGCCACTCAGGCCGGCCGGCGAGCATTCCCAGGGCCACGAACATGGGCACGTTCACCGCCATGTAGCGCGTCATGCTCAGGAGCGAGCCAGACGAGAGTGGCAGCAGGGCCAGCGCTAGCCCCAGCAAGCCCAGACCGAACCGCCGCTGCCACACGAGGTAGCCAGACGTGCCCAGCGCGAGGAGCGCGACCGCGGTGTCCAGCGGTGGGAGGTACCAGCTCCAGGGCGAGATGTCGGAGGCGGGAGTGGCCATTCCGTCGAGGAGTGGCGCCCAGGGAAGCATCGCCTGCCGGTTCCAGGCGTACTGGTCGTGAATGAACCCAAGAGGGTCGCCGACCTGCAAGTAGAGCGTGAGCATCACGACTCCGAGTCCGAGCAGCGGCAGGAGTACTGCTGGAAGCGCTGACCAGGGATGCGGTCGGGAGCGTGCCACCGCGAGCCACGCAACACCGAGTGGGATGACGAGCAAGAACCCCGGCGGGCGGGTCGCGGCGGCTACCGCCGCTGCCGCGCCGGCCCACCAGAAGCGACGCCTGCCGATGAGAAACAGGCTGACTGCCTCGGATCCGAAGAAAAGGCCCTCGGAGTACACGGCGCTGAGAAAGAACGAGGTGGGGAAGGCGAGCAGGAATGCGACAGTCGTAATCCCAGGTGCGCCCTGGTCGCGCGCGAGCTCGCGCAACGCCAATGCGCCGATCAGCAGGCCGGCCAGGCTGACCATGAGGCCTACGTACGGGGCTGCCGCGGGACCGCCCAGAAGGCGCGCGGGCAACGCCATTGCCCATGCGTACGCAGGAAAGAAGTGCCAGTCGGGCGCCCCGATGATCGCGTCCGGTTTCATGTACCCGTTGAAACCCACGCTGATATAGAAGCCGCTGTCGAACCGGGTCCATAGGGACGTGATCAGTTCGCTGACGGGCTCCGGTCGGAGATCCCAACTATCGCGACCGAAGTCCGGAAAGCGGGGCAGGAGCCGATTCGTCAGGATCGCCACGAGCTCGATTGCCAGGCGTGAAGCTCCCACGAGGGCAAGCACCGGCAACGCACCTCGCGTCAGGCGCCTGGCGCGGGACCACTCGCGAGCTGGGCTGGGACGTGGCGCGACGGCGCCTCCCGCCGGGAGCTCCGGCGGGCTCGTGTCGTGAGTTGGGTTGGCGTCGACGATGATTGCCAGACTGGTCTCCTGCAAAGCGGGCTGGGGACCTGCTGCCCGCGCCACGCGTTCACGTATCTCACCGATGTGTCGTCGGCAATATACCCGGTTTGCCGGAGCTCCCAGATCCAGGAAACTCGGGGTCGCCTCACACTAACCTCACGCCGCGCGTTGACGGAGGCCGGTGTCCGGCGACGCTTGGCTGCTGCAGCCGCGAATGCAACACCCGGTTGGCGGGCGCGTTTGGGATACAATGCCTCTCGCCGCGTCCCTGCTCAGTTCGCGTCGCGGCAGACAATATGGGTACGACTTGCCGCACTTAAAGTTTCGGTTCTCCATCGTTCTCCTCATCCTCATCATCGTGCAAATCGTCCCCCACGCCGCTGCGGACAACCTTGCCGCAGCCGACCCGGTGCTCGCACTGCCCCCGGTGCGCGACTCGGACGATCGCTGGGGACTCAACCACACCTATTCGGTTCAGCAGTATCACGAGATGACGCGCGACGCCGGCGCGCACTGGAACCGGTGGGAAGTGCGCTGGCGAGACATCGAACCGGCGCGCACCGACTTCCACTACGGAAACGTGGATGGCATGGTCAGCCAGTCGCTGCAGAACGACCTCTCGATTCAAGCGATCCTGATCAGCATCCCCGACTGGGCCCGAGACTCTCAGACCCAGTTGCCGAGCGGACTGTATCGTGCGTGGGATGACCCGCAGAACTTCTGGGGCCGATGGGTGCGAACCACGGCGCAGCGCTACAAAGGCCGAGTGAAATCCTGGGAAGCG
>JAXDLH010000082.1:0-33318 GCA_034666705.1 Chloroflexota bacterium | reverse complement strand
AGCATTTCGCCGGCTGGACCGTAGCGGGCCAGCACGACGCTGCAGTCGCGCAGCAGCTCCATCGGCTGCTCCTGCCCGATGGCGACGTACACCCCATCGTCGGCCTGCAGCAGTTGTTCCATAAGCGACGTGATCACACCGTGCCGCTCGAGCGCCTCGACCACCGGCTGCAACCGGTCGCTCGTGCCGAACTCGGGCTGTGCGGCGATATAGCTCAAACCATCGATCAGCACATCCTCCGGGTGTTGACTCTGCGCCTCCTGGAGGGCGTGCGCGACCGACTCGAGCAGCGGCCGATTCACCTCGTCCGCCGGGTAGCTGCGCACCTCGGCCGCCGACAGATCGAGCAGCTTGTCATTCCACTCGTTGGTCAGGACCTGCAGCGCGTCCGACGAGGGATCCTCGGTCAGGCGCACCACGAATTGCCGGATTGCGCCGGATCGCGTGATCACCACCACCAGGGCGGTACTGACCCCGATTCGCACCAGGTCCACGCGCCGCAGCCGGCCGGTCTGTGCTACCGGCGGCGATACCATGACCGGGTTTTGCACCCGGCTGGACAACACCGACGCCGCGAGCCGCAGCCACTCCCCAACGTCCAGCTCCACCTGATGGAACTGGTGGGAGATAAGCCGTTCTTCCGCTTCGGATAGGCGCGCGCCGCCCATCAGCGCCTCGACGTAGTAGCGATAGCCGAGATCGGACGGCACCCGTCCCGCCGAGGTGTGGGGGTGGTACAGGTAGCCGAACCCCTCGAGAGCTGCCAGCTCATTGCGTACGGTAGCCGTCGAGATCGAAGGCACGTACTTCCGGACCAACACATCGGACGAGACCGGCTGCGCTGTCACTACGTATTCTTCGACGACGTGCTTCAGGATGCGGCCCCGCCGGGGGCTCAGCGTGTCAGGCAAGCTTGATCTCCGCGTTTAGCACTGTCAACCCGAGAGTGCTAATGCAAGAATACCAGGCGCACGACGGGCTGTCAAAGTTGCTGAGCCGGCCGGGTGCCACCGAGTCACGCGGTCGGACACCTGTTCTATGCCGTATAATTGTGAACTCCCCTGGTCAGCGAAGCCATGCTCATCCCCAAAGCTGCGCCTATTCGCAGTGGTGAGCGGCCGTTGATGCCAGGGCTTACCGACGTAGGTGGTCGGATCGCGGGGGTTATGCGCTGATGGAATCGGGAATTATTCGTCCGGTCAGCATCGAGGAGGAGATGCGCAGCTCCTACCTCGACTATGCGATGAGTGTAATCGTCGCACGCGCGCTGCCGGACGTGCGTGACGGACTCAAGCCGTCCCAGCGGCGCGTGCTCGTCGCGATGGATGATCTGAACCTCGCGCCGAACCGCGCGCACCGCAAGTGTGCCAAGATCTGCGGCGACACCTCCGGCAACTACCATCCCCATGGCGAGGCCGTCATCTACCCCACGTTGGTCCGCATGGCGCAGGAATTCAACATGCGGTATCCGCTGGTCGATGGTCAGGGGAACTTCGGCTCGATCGACAACGATCCGCCAGCGGCCATGCGCTACACCGAGGCGCGGCTTACCCCGATCGCGCTCGAGATGCTCGCCGACATCGACCGCGATACTGTGGACTTCGTGGCGAACTATGACGGCACGCGGCAGGAGCCCGTGGTGCTTCCCGGCCGTTTCCCGAACCTGATCTGCAACGGCTCCGCCGGTATTGCAGTCGGAATGGCGACCAGCATCCCGCCGCACAACCTCTCCGAGGTGGTCGACGGCCTGGTGGCGCTCATCGACAATTCCGAGGTCACCGTCGAGGACCTGATTCGGATCATACCCGGACCGGACTTCCCGACCGGGGGCATCCTGATTGGCCGTGAGGACGTCCGCACGGCGTACGCCACGGGCCACGGGCGCGTGGTGATTCGGGCTAAGGCCACGATTGAAGAGCCGCGCAGCGGGCGTTGGCACATCGTGGTGACGGAGCTGCCATACCAGGTCAATAAGGCGACGCTGCAGGAGCGCATCGCCGAACTGGTTCGTGACCGCAAGATCGACGGCATCTCGGACATGCGCGACGAGTCCGACCGCCAGGGGATGCGGCTCGTCATCGAGATCAAGCGCGAGGCCAAGCCGCAAGCGGTGCTTGCCCAACTGTACAAGCACACGGCACTCCAGACGACGGTCGGCATGAACATGCTTGCCCTTGTTGATGGTGAGCCGCGAGTGCTGAACCTCAAGCGCATGCTGGTGCTGTTTCTGGAGCATCGACAGGTCGCTCTCACCCGACGCACCCGGTTCGAGCTGCGCAAGGCGCAGGACCGCGCCCACATCCTCGAGGGTCTCAAGATCGCGCTGGATCACCTGGACGCGGTGATCCGGACGATTCGCCAGAGCGAGTCGGCGGCGAAGGCGCTCACCGCGCTGATCGAGCGCTACCGACTGAGTGAGCTTCAGGCGCGCGCCATCCTCGACATGCAGCTCCGTCGCCTCGCGGCGCTCGAGCGACAGGAGATCCTCGACGAGTTGGCCGAGCTGCTGAAGACGATCAACTACCTCGAGGATTTGCTGGCGAATCCGCACAAGATCCTCGGCCTCGTCCGTGAGGAGCTCCTCGACCTCAAGAAGAAGTACGGCGACGCACGGCGCTCACGGATCGCGCTGGATGACAATCCGGACATCTCCATCGAGGACACGATTGCCAACGTCGATACGCTGGTCACGGTGAGCAACCGCGGCTATGTGAAGCGGCTCCCCCCGGACACCTATCGGGCGCAGCGGCGCGGCGGGCGCGGCATCATTGGCGGCGTATTTCGTGACGAAGATGTGCCGCGGCACATCGTGGTGACCAAGGCGCACGACAACATCCTCTTCTTCACCGACCGCGGACGCGTATTCCAGTTGAAGGCGCACCAGATCCCTGAGGCCGATCGCACGGCAAAAGGGACACCGGTGATCAACCTCATCAACATCGAAGCCCAGGAGACGGTCACCGCCGTGGTCAGCGCCGGCGCGTTCAACGGCAGCGACTACCTGGCGATGGCCACCAAGCTGGGCGAGATCAAGAAGGTGGCGATCGGCGAGTTCGCCTCGGTGCGGTCGAGCGGGCTGATTGCGATGGACCTCGAGCCAGGCGATGAGCTGGGCTGGGTGCGCCAGTTGCGGCGCAGCTCCGACGTGATTCTCGTGACCGTGCAAGGCCAGGCGGCGCGCTTCAACGAAGGCGCCGTCCCGTCACGCTCGCGCGGGGCCGGCGGCGTGCGGTCGATGCGCCTTGCGAAGGGTGACGAGGTCTGCTCCATGGACGTGGTCACGCCCGGGAGTGCGCTGCTCGTCGTGACGGCGCGAGGTTTCGCCAAGCGCACGCCGGTCGAGCAATTCCCGATCCATAACCGGGGCGTCGGTGGGGTGATCGTGCTGAAGGTCAGCGACCGCACGGGGACGATCGTGAGCGCGCGAATTGTGCGCGGCGATGAGGACGTGGTGGCGATGCCGACCTCCGGGAAGATGTTCCGGACGTCTGTTTCGAACATCAGCATTCAGGGTCGCGCTGCCAGCGGCGTCATCTTGATGGACCCGTCGCCAGGGGTCATCTCGGCTGTGGCACTGCTTACTGGCGACGAGTCCGAGCCGACGAATGGCGATGATGAGGATGACCCCGCCCCACGGGCACGGGGGAGACGAGGTGCGAGCCCAGCGGGCACGGCCCGTCGTCAGCCTCGTTCAAATCCGTCACCGGGCAACGGGCGTGACGACCAATGAGCCTGCCTAGCGCGCTCGGGATCACGTCGTGGCTGGCGAGTGCTGCGACGGCAGCGACCGCAGACGTCTTGAAATCAGTCGGCTAGTGGCGGCCGAACAGGCCTCGCCGCTCGGTCTGGCGGGCAGCGGGCGCTGAATCCGCCTCCAGCGTCCTCGCGATCCGATCGATCGCCTTGGAGATCGCCTGGCCCGGCTGCGTTTGCGTGAACGCTTCGCCGCGTACCGACGCCTTGGCAGGCACGTCCCCGCCGTAGGGGATCTCCGCGTGCATCTCCTGCTCGAGTGCCTGCTGGAACTGGTCCGTCTGGATCGGCTTGTTCGGGAACGTCTGGTTCATGACGTAATACAGCTTCTCTTTGGGTACTCGGATCAGGTCGCTGAAGATCCGCTGGCACTCGCGGATGTCCCGCAGCGTGGTCAGCTCCGGCGTGCACAGCACGATGATGCGATCTGAGTTCTCGATCGCGGCGATCGTGGCTTCGCTGAATGTGCCACCAGTGTCGACGACAACCACGGAGTTGAGTCGCTTGAGCAGATCCAGGATGGACTTGACGTGGTCGGCCGTTACCGCCTCGCCCTCTTCAGGTCGGCTCGATCCTGCCAACACCTTCAAGGTGCTGGCATGGGGAACCAGGTAATAGTTCAGCCCTTCACGGTCGAGCCGCGCGGCGGCGTCCGAGCTCATCGACGCAATGCTGGCCTTCGGCACGAGGTTGAGTACCAGCGCGCAGTGGCCCCAGGTAAGGGAGAGGTCGACCAGTGTGACGTCATCCGGGTGTGTCTGCGCCATCGAGACCGCGAGATTCACCGCAAACGTCGTCTTGCCGGAGCCACCGCGCGGGCTGAACACGGTGTAGACCTTGCCATTGCGGCCGCCGCCGGCGCTGGCTTCTGCACTGTCTTCGTCGCTGCGCTCGCGGGTGAGTCGCACGTTCGTCTGTGCCTGGCGGAGGGAGATGATGCGCATCATCTCGCGCATCACGTTGACGTTCCCTGCCAGATACATATCGAAGTCTTCTTTGGTAATTGCCAGCACCCGGGTGTCAGTAACCGCCGAGGCGCTCGCCGAGCGAGGCTCGCCGGTGAGGAGCGACATCTCGCCGAGCACCTGACCTTCGCTGTAAAAGGCGAGCACTTTTTCGTTGCCGCCATCCTGGATGAACACTTTCACCCGGCCGTCGGCCACGACGTAGAGCGCATCACCCGAATCGCCCTGTTTGAAGATCGGCTGGTTTTCGCGGAACCGGCGCTCTTTTACCAGGTCGCTGATCCGGTCGAGATCGGCGTCGTTCAGGTTCTCAAAGATCTCGACGCGATGGAGTAACGCACCATATTTGGACGCCATGGCGGGTCTCCTTCTGCTGTCCGGATCGAACGCACGCGTGCGACGTCACGCCACGACGGCCAGCGCACTGGCGGCTGAGAAACGAGCCAAGGTTAGCACAGCAAATCACCGGTACGCCATAGGTCATGGCGGCCAGTTGGCCGGTGTCGGTTACGTAGGTTAGAATGCGCCTAAGTGAAATTTAACTCTAAGGATGGGTTGCCGTGAATGAGCGGAGTGAGCCCCGCGGTCGCGATCCCTCCGGGCCAATTGGCCGCAACCTGGAGCCTTTCTTGTTGCTCGAGCTCTTGCGCGAGCCATCCTGGGGCTACGACTTGATCAAGCGACTGGGCGAATATGGCTTCCGGCGGGCTATTCGCGAGCCTGCGGTCGTCTACAAGGTGCTCCGCTCCCTCGAGGATGCTGGCTCGATCGAATCCCGCTGGTCGACCCAGGAATCTGGGCCGGCGCGCCGCTACTACGAGATCACCCCGCAAGGGCGCGAGGTCCTGCACGATCGCGCCTACTATCTGAACCGCTATCGAGAGCGGATCGACCGGCTGATTCGTGACTACATTGCGATAACCAACGACGATCTTACTGGCGATTTGGCGCGCGACGACGATGCTTCGGCTCAACCGCTCGCGGCCGGTGGCCGAGGGGGAGCCTAGCCTTGGGAACCACGCTACGATTGCTGTCCTATTTAAAGAAGTACTGGATCACGGCGTCCATCGCGTATGTGTGTCTGCTGATTGGCACTGGCATCGACCTGTATGTGCCACAGCTCCTCCGGAGCGTGATCGACTGCGCAGTGCGCGGGCAAGGCGGCGCCGTAAAGACCACGTGCGCGTCGACGCCCGATCCTCTGGAGCTGGTACGCAACGCCGCGCTCCTTATCGTCGGCCTCACGGTCATGAAAGGCCTCTTTACCTTCGGCCAGACCTACCTCGCGGAATACGGGGCGCAGAGTACGGCCTACGACATCCGCAATGAGCTCTATCGGCACCTGCAACGGCTCTCGTTCAGCTGGCACGACCGGGCGCAGTCCGGCGGGCTGATGGCTCGTGCCACGAGCGACGTGGAGCAGCTTCGAAACTTCACCGGCCGTGGCTTCCTGCAGCTCGCTCAGGTCATCTGCATGACGGTCGGCATTACAGTCATTCTCGTCGTGACGAACTGGAAGCTGGCCCTCATCTCATTGCTGATCGTCCCGGTGTTCTTGCGGGTCACCACCTTCTACACGCGCACGATCCGGCCGCAGTTCCGGCAGATTCAACAAGAGCTGTCAGTGTTGGCGGCGATTGTGCAGGAGAACCTGGCGGGCAACAAAGTCGTCAAAGCATTCGCCCGCGAGCCAGAGCAGATCGAGAAGTTCGAGCAGCAGAATGATTACCTGCTGAATCAGTATTTGAAGCAGGCGCGGGTGACGTCGCGCGTGAACCCGCTCATGGACGTGTTGGGAAACTTTGGTACGGTCGCCGTCCTCTGGATGGGCGGCTGGCTGATTATCACCGGCGACCTGACGGTAGGCCAGCTTGTGGCCTTCAACACCTACCTGCTGCTGATCATCCGACCCGTGCGGCGCCTTGGTTTCCTGATCGCACAGGCGTCGCAGGCGAATGCCGCCGCCGACCGCATCTTCGAGATTCTGGACGCACCCGTCAGCGTGGAGGATAAGCCCGGCGCCCTGCCCCTCCCGCCGATCAGTGGCCACGTCCAGTTCGACCACGTCACCCTCAGCTACTACGGCGGGGAGAAGGTTCTCGACGACGTAACGTTCGACGCGCAGCCGGGCCAGATCGTGGCGCTGCTCGGCGCCACGGGGTCGGGCAAGACCTCCATCGTCAACCTCGTGCCACGGTTCTACGACGTGACCGGTGGACGGGTGCTCATCGACGGGCACGACGTACGCGAGGTGCAGTTGAACTCGCTGCGCACCCAGGTCGGCATCGTGTTGCAGGACACGACCCTGTTTACTGGGACCGTGCGTGACAACATCGCGTTTGGCGTTCCGCATGCGACTGACGAGCACGTGATCGCCATGGCAAAGGCGGCACGAGCCCACGATTTCATCGCCGGTTTCCCGGAGGGGTACGACACCCTGGTCGGAGAGCGGGGCGTTACTCTATCCGGAGGGCAGAAACAGCGCATCGCGATCGCCCGTGCCCTGCTTCTCGACCCGAGGATTCTCATCCTCGACGACTTTACGTCGGCGGTGGATACAGAGACTGAGGCGCTGATTCGCGAGGCGCTGGACGTGCTGATGCGCGGGCGGACGACGTTGGTCATCGCCCAGCGCGTGAGCACCGTGCTCAGCGCGCACAAGATCGTGGTGCTGGAGCGGGGTGAGATTGCGGGTATGGGCACCCACGAGGAGTTGCTCGAGACCAATCCGATCTACGCGGAGATCTATCGCCTGCAGCTCATGGATGAAACAGTCAAAGAGCTCTTCCACGGTGAGGAGCTGGCGCTCGTAGGGTCCCTCTCGGGTGGCAATGGGCAGCATGCTGGCAACGGCCATGATGACCAGCGCGAAGGGGCCTTGAACGGGCGCAGTGGGAATGGACACGGTCGGAACGGGAGGAATGGACGATGATTGCTGGCGCAGGTGGCCCGATGATGTGGGGCGGTGGTGGAGACTGGCACGGCGGCCCCCAGGCCCAGCACACGGTGATCGACGGCCGGGTCTTCGACCCGCGGGTCATGAAGCGCCTCTGGGGCTACATGCAACCGTACAAAATGCAAGTCCTGTTGACGGTCGCCATGGTAATCGTCAGCGCAGGCATGCAGCTCCTCTCGCCGTATCTGCTCAAGATCGCAATCGACAACTACATCGTGGCGCAGACCGACGTGGTCGGATTGAGCGTCATCTCGGTCATCTTCGGTTTAACGCTGATCGTCTCGTACGTCTCGATGTCGAGTCAGGCGTGGGCGATGGCCAACGTCACTCAGCGCGTCTTGAACAAGATGCGTGGCGAGTTGTTCGTCAAGATCAATCGTCTGCCTCTGACGTACCACGATCAGCACGAATCGGGCGTGACGATGTCGCGCATCATCAACGACGTAACGGTGTTTCAGCAGCTCCTTACGAACGGCGCGATCAACGTCGTGACGGACCTCCTGATCCTGGTCGGGATCGCGAGCATCATGCTGGCGCTGAACTGGAAGCTTGCCCTGCTCACCCTCTCGGTTATGCCAGTCATGATCGGCGCCACGATTTTCTTCACGTCCCGGGCGCGCAAGGCGTATCTCCGGACGCGGGAGACAATCGGCGAGGTCGCGGCGAGTTTCCAGGAGAACGTGTCCGGCGTACGGGTGGTTCAGGCGTTCGCTCGCGAAGAGGTGAGCCAGAACCGTTTCGACGAGATCAACCAGGGCAACCGTAACGCCAACCTCGGGGCGGTACTCCTTTCGAGCGCCTTCCCACCCATCGTGGAGTTTATGGGCATGCTCGCCACGGCGATCGTGCTTTTCTTCGGCACTATGGCCGTGATGTCTGGAGACATTACGGTCGGCGTGGTCGTCGCGTTCCTGACCTACGTCACCCGCTTCTTCCAGCCGATCCGCGAGTTGGCCCAGGTCTACAACCTGTTCCAGCAGGCGATGGCGGCTGGCGAGAAGATCTTCGATCTGCTCGACGAGCCGATTACGGTGGACAACCGGCCGGACGCCACGGAGCTGGCACCCATCGAGGGGCGGGTCGAGTTCGATCACGTCTCATTCAGCTATCGGGGCGACGTGCCGGTCCTGAAGGACGTGTCCTTTGTGGCTGAGCCTGGCCAGACGATTGCGCTCGTCGGTCCGACCGGCGCTGGCAAGACGTCCATCGCGAGCTTGCTCGCTCGCTTCTACGACATCAATGAGGGCGCGATCCTGATCGACGGTACCGATACCCGTTCGGTCACGATGGAATCGCTCCGCCGCCAGATGGGTCTCGTGCCGCAGGATCCGTTCCTGTTCAGCGGCACGGTCCGGGACAACATCCGCTTCGGCCGGCCGAGCGCAACCGACGAAGAGATCGTCGATGCGGCCAAGCTCGCGAACACGCATGATTTCATCTCGCGGCTCCCACAGGGCTACAACACCGAGGTGAACGAGCGCGGCCAGAACTACTCGCAGGGGCAGCGGCAGCTCATCGCCTTTGCCCGCGCCGTACTGGCGAACCCGCGCATCCTCATCCTCGATGAGGCGACGGCAAGCGTGGATACTCGCACCGAGGTGCTCATCCAGGCGGCACTGGCGCGCTTGCTGCACGGCCGCACCTCGTTCGTCATCGCGCACCGGCTCTCCACGATCCGCAATGCGGACACCGTGCTGGTCGTCAATGGCGGCGAGATCGTCCAGCGCGGCACCCACCGGGAGCTGCTGTCGGAGGAGGGGATGTACAAGGACCTCTACCTGATGCAGTACCGCAGGGAGATGCGGCAGTTGGACGCGGTCCCAGAAGAGATGGCAACCGCCTGATTCTTTCGCGGTCCGAGAAGCCCACGCGAGGGGCTCGCCTCACCGGCGAGCCCCTCATGCCGTCTGTGAGGTAGGCAGGTGAGCCAGAGCGGCCCGGCGTACGTGGCGGGCGACGTGGACAGCCCGGTGGCGATCTGCACGCTGTCGAGCCATGACCTGTTGCGTTCGCTCGCGGAGTCCGACGTGGCCGGGCGAGTTGCGATTCTTGGGCCGCTCGAGACCGAGAACCTTGGTTTAGAGCGGATGCTCACCACGCTGCTGGAGCGCCCGCGTATCCGATGGCTCGTCGTGTGCGGCGACGAGCGGCGGGGCCCATACCAGGCGCAAGCACTGCGTGCGCTATTCGAGAACGGCGTCGACGACGACGGCACGGTTCGCGGGGCGCGAAGCCGGCGGGCGCGGCTGGCGACGCTCGCGCCTGCACACGTCGAGATCGCGCGCCGCCAGGTGCAATTGCGTGACCTGGTGGGCAGCCACGACCTCATGCGCATTGCGGAGGCGGTCGAAGCCTGCCGTGCCGCCGACCCCGGGCCGTTCCGGGAGCGTGTCGAGCTCCCGAAACCGGAGCCCATTGTGGTCCCGACGCGGCCGTTCCAACTGCGGGACCCGGACCCCAACGGCTTCTTCGTCGTGTTGGTCGACCGGCCAGGGGCGCGGCTGCTCGCAGAGCACTACGCGAATTCGGGCGAGCTGCTGCACCGCATCGCTGGGGCGGACGCGGCGTCGCTGTGCGGCGCGCTCGTGGCGTGGGGGTTGGTCACGCGGCTCGAGCACGCGGCCTATCTTGGCCGGGAGCTCACCAAGGCCGAGCTGGCGCTGCGCCAGGGGTGGAGCTATCTGCAGGACGAGCCGCTCGGGTTGCCGCCCGGACTAAATGAAACCGGTGCTACTTCGGCACTATAACTCTTCTAATCCTGTGATAAAATTGCGTAGCCTCGAGCGGTTCTCTGGAGACAGCGATGGCGAAGAAGCGCCGGCGTCATAAGCCGGGCCTCCAGCGCTGCTCGATCTGCGGGTCCTATCAGCTCGTCAAGGAGATGGAGTACCGCATCTGTATGGCCTGTCTGGGCCTTGTCGCCGTCAAGCGATGGCGCGCAAAGGGGGCTCGGACTCCAGACGGCGAGATGGACATCGCGGAGAAGGTGGCGGTAGAGGCCGGCTAGTCTCACTCGGTCGTACCCCAGCGGTTGTTGGGGGCGCAGCTCCCGACTTCACTGGCAGGGCCTCGACTTCGGTCGAGGCCCTCCTCTTTTGGTGAACGAATGGCGAGTACCCAGCACGCGGGCGAGATCGGCGTCCTTGTCGATCACGTGCCGCTCCGCGACCTGCTGGTCGCCTTCATGAAGGTAAGCACGCGGGCGTGGGGTGGCGGCTCCAGTACCGTCTACATGATGGACGAGGAGCTCGTGCGTCGTGGCTGGATCACGCACGGGCAATTCGCCCTGGATTTTGGGCTGTCGCGCCTGGTGCCGGGCATCAACCTGCTTTCCATGGCCGTGATGGTTGGGTACCGCTTGAACGGGCCGCTCGGTTCGGTGGTCTCGATCTTCGGGCTCATGTTCCCAGCAAGCGTGATTACGATCCTGCTTACGGCCGGGTTCGCCGAGATCACGTCGAATGCGTTCGGCGCCTCGTTGGTACGTGGCGCCGTGCCGGTTACGGCTGCACTCACCTTCGCGTTCGCATTTCAGACAGGGCGGGAGATCATCCCCTGGCGCGAACGCCGGGTCATGACGCTCATGCTGCTCTACGTCGTTGGCTGCTTCGCCGCGGTCGCGATCTATCACGTCAACGTCGTCTGGCCGATCCTCTGCGGTGCGGCGGGCGGTGCGTTCCTCTTCCGTCCGAGCCCGCCACATCCTGGTAAAGATCGGTGAACCCCTTCCGCTCACTGGGTTCCTCTCCGAGCGCGCCGCATCCCGTTGCAGATCAGTGAGCTTTTTCAGCCTCTTCCTGGTCTTCCTCAAGGCGTCGATGCTCTCATCGGGCGGCCTGGCTCCGCTGGCCCTCTTGCGCGAGGACCTCATTACGAATAGCGGCGTCCTCACCGACGGCGATTTCGCCCAGGCGGTGGCCATCGGCCGCATCACGCCGGGGCCGAACGGGCTGTTCGTGCTCTCAGTCGGCTTTTACGCCGGGGGCCTGCCCGGGGCCGTGGCCGCGGCACTCGCCGTCATGGCCCCGCCGTTCATCTCGATCGGGCTGGTGCACGTGCACCGGCGCATCGCCGGGCGGCCGTGGGTGGAGGGAATGACGCGCGGGATCACGGCGTCGGCGATCGGGCTGCTGAGTGCGGTCGGCTACTCGTTTATCACCCCGCTGCTGTCCGCGCCGGCTTCGATCGCAATCTTTGCCCTGGCTCTCGGGGTGCTGCTCTTCACGAAACTCGATGCCTTGCCGGTGCTGCTGATCGGCGCGGCGGTCGGAGTCGGCTGCTACCTCGTCGGGATTCCCCTGGCATAAGGCGGGTTGAGAAGACCGACCCGCGCCGCTCCACGGAGAAGAAGCGCGGCACGGCGATTTGCAGAGGCTCAGGCCTCGCGGATGTCTACCACCGGATTGCGAAGTACGCCGACGCCCTCCACCTCCACCTCGACGACGTCGCCGGGCTTGAGGTATTCCGGGGGGACGCGGGCATTCCCGACGCCGGAGGGAGTGCCCGTCGAGATGAGGTCGCCGGGCTCGAGGGTGAGGCCATTCGACAGGTGGTAAATGATCGAGGGGATGTCGTTGATCAGAAGCTCGGTGTTGGAGTCTTGCTTCACGACGCCATTCACGCGGCACTCGATGTGGAGCTTATGCGGGTCGGGCACTTCGTCGGCCGTGATGATCCATGGTCCCATCGGACAGGTCCCATCGAGGCTCTTGCCGCGAAACCACTGGATGTGCAGGTTTTGCACGTCGCGCACCGAGACGTCATTGAAGCAGGTGTACCCGAAGATGTGCTCCATCGCGCGCTCACGCGAGATACTGCGCCCTCCGGTGCCGATGACGAGTCCCAGCTCAGCTTCCCAGTCGTACTTGATGCTCACCGACTCATTGAAGAGGATCGGGCCACCGGGCGCGACCACTGAAGTGACCGCTTTGGTGAAGAAGACCGGAACCGTCGGTGCGAGCTCGCGGTTGCTGGCGCGGTTCGACTCCTCGAGGTGTGCTGCGTAGTTCACGCCGAGGCAGAAAATATTCTTGGAGGGACGTGGAATCGGCGCGAGGAGCTTCACCTCGCCCAGTGGGCGCGCGTCCGGCGAAGCGGCGCTGGCCTTACCGGCGAGCTCACGCGCGCGACTCCAGGCATCCGGTCCAGCCTCGACGAGACCGAGCAGCGTGCCCGGCAGCGAGGCGCCACCGTCGGCCTGTGCCTGGCGGCCAAGATCGACAACCGAGTCATGGATGACGGCGCCCACGCGCGGACCGTTGCCAGCCTCAAACGTTACGAGTCGCATGCCGCCTCCTCCTGGCTCTCCGGGGCACTGCTTCAATTGGTACGGGGGCATCCGGTGTGGGGCACGCCGGCCGACGGCACATTTGGTGAACGTTGGACGGTACCTGCGGCTACTTCCGCTCGCGGATCTCGTCGATGAGCAGCGGCAGGATCTGCGCCGCGTCGCCCACGATGCCCAGATCTGAGAGCTGAAAAATTGGCGCGAGTGGATCGCTGTTGATGGCAATGATCGCCTTGGATTGCTTCATTCCGGCGAGATGTTGGATCGCGCCGGAGATGCCAACTGCAATGTAGACGTCTGGCTTCACCGTCTTGCCGGTCTGGCCGACCTGCATCGCGTATGGAACCCACCCCGCATCCACAATCGCGCGCGTCGCGCCCACGGCGCCGCCGAGGAGCTCCGCGAGGGGTGGGATCAAAGCGTGAAACGCCTCGCCGCTCTTCAGTCCGCGCCCGCCGGACACGATGGCCCGGGCCGCATCAAGCTGCGGCCCTTCGACGGGTACGTCAACGCGGTCGACCACTTGAACCTTGCGCAGTGCTGCGTCTGCGGGTGCGGGGACTGCTTCTACGACGGCGCTGCCGCCGGTGTGCTTCGGCTCGAAGGACTTGGGGCGCACCAGCAACAGTCGCGGCCCCGCGTGGGTGAAGGTCGAGGTGGCCAGGTACGAGCCGCCGAGCGCCGGGATGGTCGCTTTCACATTGCCGTCGCTCAATTGGAAGTCGCCCACGTCGGTGATGGCACCGCAATCGAGCTTGGCGCTCAGCCCCGCGGCCACATCGCGGCCGGCATAACTCGAGGCGAAGAGCATCGCCGCCGGCTGATGCGCCTGGAGGAGCGATGCCACCACTTCGATAGCCGGCAGCATGAGGTAACTGTCGAACGTCGGATCGTCGCCGCGATATACCTTGCTTGCCCCGTATGCCCCGAGTGTCGCGACCGCGTCGGCTGGGGCAGAGCCCAATAGGACCGCCTCGGCAGTACCAACCTCGGCGGCCTTCGTCAGCATCTCGAGGGTCGTGGGCGTAACCGCGCCCCCGACGACCTCTGCGTAGACCCAGATCGTATCGGCCATGCTCAAATCACCTTGAGTGAGGCAAGGAAGTCGGCGACCTCTTTCGCCGCTTGCTGCGCCCAGACCGTGTCCGGTTGTCCGTCGCTCTCGAGGATGCGCCCCGCCTTGCGCGCTTCGGGCGCCCCCACCGTCTCGACCCGCTCGCGAGCGGCAGATGCGCCAACGTCGTCAGGCCCGAGACCGAGCTGGGAAGCCGAATATGTCTGCACGTCGACTTTGCGCGCCGCCATGATCCCTTTGAGCGACGGGTTGCGGGGCTCGTTGAGGCCGCTGGTTACGGAGACGAGGGCAGGCAGGTCGGCCTTCACGACCGCATAGCCGGTCTCACTCTGGCGGTTGATGGTAAGCGTGTTGCCTTCGACGCCCACGACCTTATTAGCAAAGGTCAGCGGCGGGATCCCAAGCTGCCACGCGAGTTGCGCCGGCACGATGCCGGCGTAGGTGTCGCTTGCTTCCGTGCCGCAGATGATGAGATCGAAAGGGGGTAGCTGCTTGATCGCAGCCGCGAGCGCCTTGGCGGTGCCGAGCGTATCCGACCCAGCGAACTCATCGCCCAGCAAGTGCACCGCCGCGGCAGGGATGTTCGCGGTACTGATCAGCGCGAGCGCGGTGCGGATGCCGGTCGCCGCATCGGACGGGCCCATCGTGACGAAGCTGATGCTGCCGCCGTGCTGCTCGACCAACTGCAGTGCTTCTTCGACGGCGACTGCGGCGGCTGGATCAAGGATATGTGGCTCGTCCTTGCGATGCAATCGCTTGGTATCCGGATCAATCCGCAGCGTGAGCTGGTTGATGTCCGGGATAACCTTGCCGCAGACGACGACGTGCAACTACGCGACCCACTCGTCGACGTGGCCGTCCATCACTTCGTCCAGGATCTCCTCACAGTCGACGATGGCCTTGTCGACCGAGCTCAGGTCGGGGTCCTTCAGGTGGGGCGCAGCGGTGTTACACGCCGCCTTGACGGCGCGGACGACATCCTGCAGGAACGCGTCGAGCTTCTCGGTGTTGGGCGCAGCTTCAACCATATCGCTCACTCCTTCAAGGGCGAAACACGAATTCGATTGTGACCCTCACAGGCGAGAGGGTCACCGGCAGCCAACCCTCAGCCGGCCGCGACGGTCTGATCAGAGGTATAGACGTCCTTCGAGCGGGTCCGGAATCGTCAGGCCCATCTTCTCGATCAACGGATTCACTTCCGCCATGTACTCGGCACGCGCATCGGCATTCGAGCGCCGCTTCAGCCGCCAGTAGCGGAAACGCTCGGAGCGGTAGGAGTTGGAATTGCCGAACATGTCCAGCGACTTCACATACCAGTAGTCCACTGATTTCTGGACTCGCTCTTTCCACTCGCCACCGCGGGCAGCCAGATCACCAGCCTCGACGGTGCCGAACTCGATGTGTCCCTCTTCCTCAGGCTCCATCGTCCGCACCGCGCGGTCCAGGGGCGCATAGCTGCAATCGAGGAACTCGTCGAGCTGGAACTTGCCGACGCGGTCCACGAGGAAGCCGAAGACGGCATAGTCCTCCCACGTGGTAATGGTCGTGCGGAACGCCTCGACGTAGCGCTGATCGTTGCCCCACTTGAGCACGTGCGAGACATCCGTGCCGATCTCACCCGCCATGCGCGCCATCTTGCGGAAGTGGTCGATCTCTTCCGCGGCCGTGCGCGCCACCACTACCTGGTAGCCCTTCGTCGGGGCCGACGGGAGGATGTGCTCGACGTACAGATGTGGCCCACCGATCTCGCAATCTGACTGAATCGTCAGGACGCGGCTCAGGAGTTCCTTGTACTCGGGATCCTGCTTGTCAATATCCTTGAGTTCGATTGTCTCTTCGAACATCACCAACTCCTTGTTGCACACCGCTAACATTGCACACGGCTAGCGCCCGTGCGGGCGCTGCCTCGTTATACCTGAAAATTCAGGTTGCTCGACAATCGTCCCATGCCGCTTCGTCACCGACCTGGGTGGAGGAGCGGCGGTCCCCACACTGGCCCAATGCGTGGTGAGATCACGTGTTACTCGGCAGCGCCGTCGATGGTGGGCAGCGACGCTTCCATCAACTCCGCGACGTCCGTCACGGGAAGCGTGTCGGACACGCCCTTCGCACCCGTGGCGTCCTCGAACATCATCATGCAATAGGGGCACGCCGTCGCGATCCGCTCCGGGTTGACGGCCATCGCTTGCTCGAGCCGGATCTGGTTGATCCGGCGCCCCCGCGATTCCTCCATGAAGGCGCGCGCGCCACCGGCGCCGCAGCACAGTGACCGCTCTCGACATGGGTGGATCTCGGTGAGCCGGATGCCGGGGATCGAGTTGATCACCTTCCGCGGCTCGTCGTACGTGTCGTGGTAACGACCGAGGTAGCACGGATCGTGGTAGGCGACGGCTTCCTCGCGTGCCACCTCGGGCTGCAGCTTCCCCTGCTCCACGAGTTCGGCGAGAAACTGCGTGTGGTGCATAACTCGGTAGTGCCCGCCGAACTGGGGATACTCGTCGGAGATCGTATTGAAGCAATGCGGGCAGGTCGCGACGATTGTCTTGATCCCTGCTTCTTGCGCGGCATTCAGGTTTTCGACGTTCTCCGTCGCGAGCATCTGATAGAGATACTCGTTGCCCGCGCGCCGCGCCGGATCGCCGCTGCACGTCTCGTTCGGACCAAGAATTGCGAACTTCACGCCGGCCCGCTGCATGAGCCGCGCGAACGTCTGGGCAATCTTCTTGTTGCGGTCGTCGTAGCTGCCGAAACAGCCGACCCAGTAGAGCACGTCGGCGTCCGGTGCTTCCTCGATCGTCTTGATGCCGAGCCCCGCTGCCCATTCGGCGCGCTTGTTGCGGGGGAACCGCCAGGGATTTCCCGCGGCCTCCAGATTGTCGAACAACCCCTTCAGGTCCTTGCCGTATCGCGCCTCTTCCATCGTGAGGTGGCGGCGCATCTTCACGATCTTCGGCACATGCTCGATGAACACCGGGCAGGCGTCCATGCAGGCGCGACACGTCGTGCAGTCCCATAGCACGTCGTCATGGATCACTTCGCCGACCATTGCCCGACGCGCCTGCTCAGCCTCCGCATGCGCCGCGGTTGTTGCTACGCCGCTCTCGCTCGGGTTGCCGAGCAGTTGCGGCCCGCGTTCGAGCAGATAGTGCCGCAGGTCCAGGATGACGTCCTTCGGCGAGAGCGGTTTGCCGCTGATGCTGGCCGGGCACTGGCTGGTGCAGCGCCCGCACTCGGTGCACGTATATGTATCGAGCAGGTCCTTCCAGGTGAACTGGTCGATCTCGGCCGCGCCGAGCGGTTTCTCCTGTTCCATCGCCTCTTCGACGTTGATGTATGGCAGTTGGCCCTTGGGCGCCGTCGTGCGCAGCCACACGTTGAAGGGCGCGGTGACGATGTGCAGGTGCTTCGAATGCGGCAGGTAGGCAAGGAAGCCGAGCACGGTGCAGACGTGCAGCCACCAGAAGAGTCGGTGGAGTCCCAGGTTCAGCTCTGGCCCAAGCGGCCGAAATGCCGTAGCGAGCGCCGACCCGATGTACGACCACTGCTCGCTTGGCTGGGGACCCGAGGCGATCAAAAACCCCTCGTAGAGAAACGCCGTGATCATCAGCGTGGCGATCAGGCTCAGGATGATGATCGCGTCGCCGCTGAGGTTCAGGTACCACGGCTTGACGGCGATGCGGCGGTACAACGCCATGGCGATGCCGACGAGGACAAAGAGCTGGAACGTATCCAGCAAGAACTTGAACACCCCGGAGTCGCTGAGCAGCGGGATGCCGAACCAGCTACCGAGGAGGCCCCGGCCCAGAATCTCGATCGTGCCGAGGGTGATGACGAGGAAACCCCAGAAGATCAGCGCATGCATGATCCCTGGGTAAGTCCGGGTCAACAGGCGGCCCTGAGCGATGACGTGCAGCAGCCAGCCGCGCGTCCGGCGAACCGGATCGTCGGTGCGGTTGGCGGGTTGGCCGAGCCGCATGATGCGGAACAACCGCGCCGCATCGCGCAGGAATAGGCCCACGCCGATGACGATCACGGCGAGTAGGATCAACTGCCCGGGAATCGGCCCGTAGGCTATCTGGGTCGCAGGCATGCATTGCCCCCTGCGGCGTAATCGCAGCGCAGTCTACACCGCAGGCGCCTGTGCCGTTGCAGCGCTCGATTCAGGCGGGGGAGATCTCTGCGGGGCAGGCGTGGTGCTCCAAATGGTAATTGAAATCGTCGGCGAAGCGCTCTAGCGCCGTCGTGAGTGGGGGTATGGGCATGGAGATCAGGCTGCAGAACCCCTTACCCTTTGCGAACGCCGCGAGCTTCGGGATCTGCACCAGCATCGCCGGGTTGCCTGCCCCGCTTTGCACGGCTGCCGTGATCTTTGCCAGGTTGCTCGTCTCCATCGAGCAAGCTGGGCATTGTCCGCACGACTCCTGGGCGAAAAACTGGGCGATGGCATTGACGACCTCGACGATGCACTCGCCCTCCTCGACGACGCGAATCACGCCGCAGCCCAGGGATGAGCCACGAGCCATCAGCGGCTGACGATCCATCGGAATGTCGAGGTCCTCGGCGGTGAGGAAGCCGCTCGACGGGCCGCCAGGCAAAATCGCCTTCACCCCCTTGCCGCTGGCCAACCCGCCGCCGTACTCCTCGATGAGCTCGCGCAGCGGCGTGCCGATCGGCATCTCGACCACACCCGGGTTGCGCACGTTCACCGGGAGGGTGAAGAGCATGGTGCCGGGGTTGTCCTCGCTGCCCTGACTGCGGAACCATTCGGGTCCGTTGCGGACGATCGCAGGAACGTAGGCGAAGGTCTCAATGTTATTCACGACCGTCGGTTTGCCGTTCAGGCCACCGGTCGTCGGGTAGGGCGGCTTCTGGCGTGGCTTCGGCTCGCGTCCCTCGATCGCCTCGAGTGAGGCGGAGTCCTCGCCCGCGACGTACTCCTGCGAAGCCGGGAAGCTGCGGACGGTGAGGGAGTAGCCCGAGCCAAGGATGTTCTCGCCGAGGTAGCCGAGCTGCGTGGCCTGCTCGATGGCGGCGGCGAGTTGCTGATTGGCCAGGTCGTACGTGGAATTCGCGTACAGCACGGCCTCCTGCGCACCGATGGCGTAGGCAGCGAGGATGACCCCCTCCAATATCTTGTGGGGGTAGTTCTCCATAACCACGCGATCCTTGAGGCTGCCGGGCTCGTCCTCGCCGCCGTTCGCAACGACGTACTTGGTCGGCTCGGTCTCTGCCGCCGCGAACGACCATTTCTGCCCGGTTGGGAAGCCAGCCCCGCCCCGGCCGCGCAGTCCGGATGCCCGGACGGCGTCCAGCACCGACTGCGGTCCATTGGTGAGCGCGAACTGCAGCGCCTCATAGCCACCCTCGGCGACGTACTCCTCATAGGTCTGAGGACCCTCCCCAGGACCCTTTGTCAACACGATGCGTTCCACCCCGGCTCCCCCTCAAGGCGCGCACAGGCCGAACCGGGCAAAGCAGCCGTCTCGACGCGCGCAGTGTGTCCAATTGTCGCACGTCTGACACAGACGTGTCTGGAGATCAGCTTCACTCCCTCCCTCACCGTAGCAGGGCCGGCACCCGTTGCGTTTGCGTATACCAGCGGGCCACATTCGCGAAGCGGTCGCTTGGATCGACAAGCCGCCCAAGCTGCACGTCTTGCACCCGAGTGCTGACGGCGTAGTGCAAGATGGGGCTCGCCAGAACGACGCCAGGCACGTCGTCCACCCAGATTTGCTGGAACGCCGCGAGCGCGTCGACGTGCGACGTGGTGTCCGCGGCGTTCCGAGCGGTGGCCAGCGCGGCATCTGCCCGCGGGTTTCCGTACTCGCCAAAGTTGAAGTCGCCAGCGCTCCCCCAGAACGGGGAGAGGTCGGCCTGTGCCGCGCCGAGTCGCCACTCCACCACCGCGAGATCGAAACTGCCCGGCAGAAGCATGTCGCGGTAGTACTCGAGCGGATTCGCGGTGCCGACGGCAGCGTCGATGCCGACGGTGCGCAACTGCTCGGCGATGGCAAACGCGAGGCGACGGTCGCGCTCGGTGGCTATAAGCTGCACCCGCAGTGGCGAGCCCGCTCGCGCCCGGATCGGCACACCGCGCCAGTCGGCATCCTCGAGCTCGGTCGCTGCCGCCGCGCGATCAGGTGACGTCTCCACGAGATCCGACCGATAGCCGTCCGCACTCGCTGGCAGAGGTCCGTAGGCAGGGGCTGCCGATCCGGCGAGCGGCCCGGCGACGAGCGCCTCACGATCGATCGCGAGCGCCAGGGCGTGGCGCACGGCCGCCTCGCGCAGGATCGGACTCCGGTGATTGATTACGAGCACGGTTTGGTCGGCTAGCAGCGGTGCGTCGAGTATGTGCAGGCTTTCCTGCACAACCGCCCCGTCCAGCTCCCCCGGCTGAACGCCCGCGAGTCCGTCGACCTCGCCCGCAAGCAACGCGGCGAGCGCTGCCGCATGATCGGGATAGAACCGGAAGACGATGCGATCCACCAGTGGCCGGTTGCCGTAGTACGCATCGTTGCGTTGGAGGATGAGCTGGCCAGGATCAATGGATACGAAGCGCATCGGCCCGGCACCGACAGGTGCGTAGCTCGCTGGGTGCTCGAGCAAGTCCGCGGAGCCGTCGTCGCCAAAGAGGTGCGCCGGCTGGATCGGCAGGGTGCACAGCTCCAGGAAGCTGGCGTTGGGGCTGGGAAGCTCGAAGCGGAGACCTCGATCGCCGACCTGGGCGGTCTGCACGCCCGCCCATTCGGCCCGAAGCGCGTCTGAACCCTGATACGTTGGTGATTGCAGGAGTGCGATTGTGGCCAGCACGTCCGCGGGCGTTACCGGTCGCCCGTCGTGCCAGCGCGCATCCGCGCGGAGCTTGAATTCATAGATCCGTCCATCCGGGCTGCCACCCCAGCTCTCCGCGAGGTCGGCGACCGCCTGGCCGGCTTCGAGCCGCGTGAGCCCAGCGAATACGAGGGACGCGACGTCGTGGGTGATGGGATCAGTCGGATGGAGCAGCGGATTGAGCGAGGCGGGCTGGCCGACGACCGCTTCGCGGTAGGTGCCGCCCGGCGCGGGCCGCTCCTCGGTACCCGGAATGACGCAAGCCGTCAGGATGATCGCGAGGGAAAACACCAGGATGATTCGGACGTATCGGGTCACCGTGTGCCCGTAGCCGAAGGATCCGTTAGCCTCGCGACTAGAGGTCGCGGATCGTTCGATCTGCTCAGGATGAGCGAGGGGTGAGTCCCTCGCGCCACCGGGTGTAGTCACCCCGCCGGGTACTCAGCCGGCGAACTTCGGCACAAGAACGCTCAGGACCGACAACACTACGAACGCCACGCCCACTCCGATGGTCATCTGGAACAGGGTTCGCTCCATCCCGCGGCGAGTGCGGTAGATCGAGCTGTCCGAGCTGTAGCCGGTGGAGAACCCGGAGCCGCGAAGCTGCATCAGAACGAGCACGATGAGGAGCAGCGACACGAGGATCTGGGCGGCATTCAGGTAGGGAAGAAGTACGTCCATCAGTATGCTCCTGGCGCGTGCCCGCGAGCGGTCATGCGTGCGCCGAGTGCGCACTGGGCTTTTTCAGAAAAAGAACGCTCGAGCGGGATGAATGCAGACTGCGTGAGTCGCCAAACCGGGCGGGGCGAATTCTATCACACGTGTGCGAGCATCTTACGGGGTGCCGCCGCGGTGTCACCCTTCTCGCTGTAGAGCTTGAGGAGCGCCTCGGCAAGCTTCACGGAATCGTGGCGCACGGGATTGTTGACATCGACCACGTCGGCGTACAGCACCGTATCCTCGGGCAGATCGCGGCTCAGGCCGTTGGCCGACACGGGAAGGACCTTGCCGCTGGGCGGCATTGGCAAGCCGACGAGGCTGTTCGCGAGCACGTGATGGAATGGGAGCTCGCGACCCGGCATGTGACTGCGCAGCGCCTCGATATGGTCGCCGATCGAGTAATCATCGGTCTCCCCGGGCTGCGTTGCCACGTTGCACACGTAGACCTTGAAGGCGCGGGCGCGCATCAGGGCATCGCAGATCCCGCCGACCAGCAGGTTTGGCAGCACGCTCGTGTAGAGGCTGCCGGGCCCCACGACGATGAGATCTGCATCGTAGATCGCCTGGATGGCCTCCGGATAGGCGCGCGGGTGATCGGGCTGCAGGAACACCCGCTGCACCCCGCGGATACTCTTGGTAATCGCCGACTCCCCGCAAACCGTCGTCGCGTCGTCCATCTCGGCGCAAAGTTGGACGTCGGCCAGTGTTGATGGAAGGACGCGCCCGCGCACGGCGAGCACGCGCGACGACTCCTCCAATGCCCGCTCGAAGCTGCCGGTAACCTCCCGCATCGCCACGATGAACAGGTTGCCGAAGCTGTGCCCCTCCAGTTCCCCTCCATGATCAAAGCGGTACTGGAAGAGATCCTCCATCAGGGGCTCGACGTCCGCGAGCGCGACCATGCAGTTGCGGAAATCGCCGGGAGGCAGGATGCCGAGGTCGCGCCGCAGGCGGCCGGAGCTGCCGCCATCGTCAGCCACCGTGACGATGGCGGTCAGGTTATTGGTAAGCCCCTTGAGCCCCCGCAGGGCGACGGAGAGGCCGGTGCCGCCACCAATCACGACCACCCGCGGCCCGCGCTGGCGGGAGCGGTAGTTGTAGATCGTATCGACCACGCTCGTATTCGAAGGCTGGACGAACGCTGCAAGCAGTGACTGCTGCAGCTTGAGGATGGCGACGACCACGCAGAGGAAGCCGATGGCGAGGAAGATCGCACCGCGCACCGGGCGCTCGATGAACTGCAGGGTGATCGTGGCCGCGGCCTCGGGGAGTGGCTGAACCCGATAGACCTGCACGAGGAGGTAGGCGAAGCCTAGGCTGGTAATGATCAAACCGAGGACGGCGAGTCCGATCCACCGTTTGATATGCATACCAGGATGTAGAAGCTTGGCAGCGTTCATCATGCGGGCTGCATCCTCCCCGCCGCCATGCCGTGGGCTCCGCCGGGCGACCACATTCTACTCGACCGTTTCCTGCCTCGCGCGTGTCAGTTCAGTTTCGATCTCGAGCCCGGACGTGAGCATTTTGCGGTCGCTGCACATTGTGATTCGTCCGTTACTGCATGAGGTGGCCCGCAATAGCGCCGACGACGGAGATAATGATCGACGCCAGAAGGGCGCCGATGAGGCCGTTGACGAAGACACCCGGGATCAAGGCTGCCGCCACCAGCAGCAGGATCGCGTTGAGCACGAGCAGGAAAAGACCGAGGGTGAGCAGGATCAGCGGGAACGAAAGGATGACCAGGATGGGGCGCACGATGGCATTGAGCAGCCCCAGCACGAGCGCGAGGACGATCGCCGTCGGTAGGTCAGAAACGGCAAAGTAATCGGGCGCAAGCAGGTAGCTCGCCACGAGGACGCCAATCGTTCCCGCGATGAGACGAATCAGCAAGCCCATCATGTCTCATGTTACCCCCTCGTCACGATCATCGATTCCAACCGTCCGATCGCCGATGCGATTGGTACAATACGCGCCGCTAGACGTAATGGCACGGTCTCGTCGTGGCAGCGCGCCACGAGCCCCGCACGCGAGCGAGAATCAGGATCTGGATGCATCCATGGCGCGTCATTTTGGCACCCTTTGGTCGCTCGTACGCGAATTCAACCTGGGCGAGCTTCGCGAAGAGCTGGAGCAGCCGGTTCGCATCATCCTCGCGGGGCTTCCAAGCCCCGATCGGCAGGTCGTCGCGGAATGCCTCGGCGCCGGCGCCACCCCGTCCGTCTTCATGGTAGATCTGCCCCTGAACGACACCGCCCGCCGCTGGCTCGAGTCGGCTGACCTGGTACTCGTGGTCGTGCCGGAGGACCGGTCGCTGGACGCGACGGAGCGGGCCGCGATCGAGGTGGCGCAGCGCGCCCCTGCGGCGGCGCTGGTATTGACTGGACGCGGGTATGGACGTGGCCAGGGTGCGACCCAGCGGCCCGGCTCCGGCCTCGAAGCGGTGATCGACCTCGACCTCGATCGCCCACCGGAGATGGAGATCCGGCTCGTCGACGCCGTGATTCGACTGCTCGGCACCCATGGTCTCGCGCTCGGCCGCCAGGTGCCGCGGCTTCGGGAGCGAATCGTGGAGCGGCTGATCCGCGAGACGGCGATCGCGAATGCCCAGTTCGCGGCGCTCTCCGCGCTCCCCGGGTGGATCCCGATCCTCGGTGGGCTGGCGGGCGATACGGCGGACCTCCTCGTGCTCACCAAGAACCAGATGCTCATGGTGTACAAGCTGGCGGGCGTCTACGGCCGCGACCTGCATCATGCCCGGACGTTGTTGCTCGAGATCACGCCGGTCGCGGGCGGCGCCTTCTTCTGGCGCACGGTTGCCCGAAGCCTCGTCGGTCTCCTGCCCGGGCCGCTCGCCGTGGCGCCGAAGGCCGCCATTGCCTACGTCGGGACTGCGACCGTTGGGGAGATCGCGCGCCGCTACTACCGCGACGGGGTACGGTTGAGTCCGGACGCCATTCGGGACGTGCAGCGCCGAGCCCTGGCCCGTTTCCGCGGGGGCGACGCGCCGAGCGCGTCCCCGCCCGCCACGTAGCCATGGCTCGGCGCAGCGTCCGCCGGCGGCGCAGGCGAGCTCCGATCTGGCCCTGGTACGCCGGGCTCGGGCTCGTAATCGTGCTCGCCGCCGTATTCACGGGTCGCCTGGTTGCGGCGCTCACCCCATCGTCCGATGGGCCGGCGGTGCTCGCCGCTGCCAGTGTTCCCGCGTCCGTGGCTGACAACCCGCTCGCTGCCCTGCGCCCCGCGCGGGCCGCAGCCGCCGTAGAGAATCCAGTCGAGCCGGACGACTTTCGTCCCTCGCTGCCGGGTGACGCGACTCCGACGGCCCTGGCACTCATCCCTGGTACAACCGCCGAGCCGATGGCCACGCCGATTCAGGCGCCTCGCTCCAGCCGCTACAACTCGACCGCGCTGGTTCCCGATCAGGCGCTCAGTACGCTGGTCGCCAATCGCATCGCGCGGCTCTCCGGGCGTGTTGGCGTCGCGATCAAGGACCTCGACACCGGGCGGGGGACGCTGATCGATCCCGACGGCGAGTATCAGATGGCCAGCCTCTTCAAGCTCACCGTGATGTACGAGGTGTACAAGCAGCGGGATCTGGGGGCCCTGTCATTCGACGAGACGCTCGTGTTCACCCAGCGGTACGTGGACTACGATCTGGGCACCCTCGACCGACCGGTAGGATCGACGATTCAGCTCGGCGAGGCGCTCCAGCGGATGATCGAGATCTCGGACAACAGCTCCGCCGTGCTCCTCACCGACCGTGTCGGCTCGAACAACATCAATCAGGACTTGCGCGCGCTCGGCTTGACCCATACCCGTCTATTCAACGACGACCTCGTGACCTCCCCGGCAGACATGCTGTCATTCATGGAGATGATCGCGCGCGGCGAAGGGCTCAGTCCGTCGACCAGCGCCGAGATGGTGCGCCTGCTTGCTCGGCAGCGCGTCAACGACCGTATTCCACGCCTGCTGCCCGACGGCATAACCGTTGCTCACAAGACCGGCAACTTGCCCGGGGTGGTAAACGATGTGGGCATTGTCTACGAGCCGGGGGCAACGTACGTGGTGGCGCTCCTGGTCGACGGCACCTCCGACGATGGGGCGGCGACCCAGGCTGAAGCGCAAGTCGCGCGCGACGCGTACGATTATTTCCAATCGCTCCACAATGGGGCCGTGACGACCTTTCCTACGGCTGCGCCGACGAATACGCCGCGTCCCGTGACGCCCGTACCGCCTACGGCCATTCCACTGAGCCCGACCCAGACGCCGCTGCCAGCCACGGAGGAGCCCCCGACCGCTACCCTCACTGCAACCCTGGCGCTGCCAACCGCCGTGCCGGGGAGCCCGACGACTGCGCCCCCGACGGTGGTCCCGACCGCCGTAGCGCTCTCATCGCCGGTGCCCACGGCGACGACCGCCGCCACTCCGATCGCCCCGGTGACGTCCGTGCCGACGGCCCTATCAAATGGCACCACCGCCGCGGTCCTGGCACCGGCCCGCACCCCCTCGGCTGAGCCGACGACCGCGACGATTCGCCAATAGTCGCGTCATCCTCATGCCGCAGCCGAAGGGTCTCTCTTCCCAACATTGGGTCACGGATCCTTCGCTCCGCTGCTTTGGAAATAGATTCCATGCCGCGGTGGCGCCCCACCGGGGCATGACGACTCAGGATGACAAGGTGGTCGGGCCCTTGCACCATGTGGTGGCGGTCCCCAATCATCGACCGCCGACTTACTTGATGTCCGGAATCATCTCGCCGACGAGGCGGATGGTGCGCTCGCGGTCGGCTGGGTCGAGGGCGTGCGGGATGATGGCGATTTCATCCACGAGGCCCGTAGCGGCGAGGCGTTGGAGCTGGGCGCGCGCTTCATCAGGCGTGCCGGCGACCGCGAATTTCTCGACGAGCGAGTCCGGCACGATGTCGCCGTGCGGCGTGCCCACGACCATGTGCTCGTAATATTCGTAGTGGGCGCGGATCTCCCGGACGACGGCCATGTCCTCCTCGGACATGGGGAATGGCAGGTCGCGCTTCAGCACGCGCGCCACGTGGGCCTTCACGGCCGCGCGGGCCATATGGCCGTCGTCGCCAATCGAGCAGGGCGTCCAGCAGACGACTTTGAAGTTCGCACTGGCGAGGTCCCGGCCGGCTTGCGTCGCCCCGCGCTCAAGCTCTTGCCGCGAAGCCTCCAGAAACGGACGGTCGATTCCCACCAGCACGATGGCGCCGTCAGCCACCTTTCCAGCCAGGCGATGGATGCGCGGCCCGCTCACCGCCAGATAGATCGGCACGTGGACCCCTGGCTCGGCGTAGGTAAGGCGCAGTGGCACCTCGGAGCCGGCGTGCTGGACGGTCTCGCCGGCGATGAGAGCCCGGATCTCGCCGAGCGCCGACTCCAGCTCATCTAGCCGCGCAGGCCGGTCCCCCAGCGTCTCGACGGAGCTATCACCCGCGCCAATCCCGAGCCGCACGCGGCCGCCCGTCAGCTCGTGGAGCGTCTCCATGGCGGCCGCCACAATCGCGGGCTTGCGGGTAACAGGATTGGTCACCCCGGTCGCAAGCATGATCCGCGCGGTGGCCTGTGCCGCGGCGCCGAGCATCACGTACGCCTCGCGCCAGATCATCTGCGAGTCCCCGATCCAGACGCACGCGTAACCAAGCTGTTCCGCGAGTTGGACCAGGCTGACAATTCGTGTGGGCGGTTCCGTGGGAAACAGGCCGAGGCTCATGCGGACTGGCATCGCGACCTCCTCACCGCTCTTTGATCACGCGCGCCAATCGTTCGGGAGGCGGCGTTTGCTGGCTGCGGTCGCGCACCAGCAACTCGCCGTCAACCAGTACCATCGAGATGCCGGGCAGGTCGCCAACGGAGAGCGCATCCAACGCGTCGACGCCGTTCGCGCCGGTGATGCGCCCCATAAGGAGCAGATCGGCCGGATACCCTTCCCGCACGAATCCGGTGTGCAGGTTATGGGCCGCCGCCGTGTTCCCGGTCGCGAGGCAGAGCGCCTCAGCCGCACTCAGCCCCCCAAGCGAACACATCAGCGCGATCGTGCGGAGCATGCCACGCGGCGCGGTGCCGGTGCCCGACGGAGTATCGGTGCCGACTGTAATGCGGCCCAGGCCGTCAGCTTCGCGGAGTAGCTCGATAAGCCGCACGGTCCAGCGCGGATTGCCCGCGTAGGCGATCTCGAGATGGCCATCCGTATCGTGCACGAGCTCTTCCATGTCGGCGCCAGGCATCGGGATTGGGCCGCCGCTCACGTGGCCCACCACGTCGGGGTGCAGCGCCTTCACGACCGAGGCGCCGGCCGGCATGCTGAGCCCGGAGCGCGATACACCGCCAGAGTGGATCTTCACGGTCAGACCGCGTGCCTGCGCCCACTGAGAGTAAAGGGCGCCCTCCTCTAGCGCGCGGTCGTACGGGAAGAAGATGAACTTCACGACACGGCAGCCCTCGCCCGCGAGCACGTCGAAGTCCTTCTCCGTCATGCCGGGCGTGAGCAGCATCGTGCCGCCGACGATCTTGAGCCCGCCTGGACGGAAGTCAGCCGTGCAGCGGTGCACGAGCACGGCGAGATCGCGCAGCAGCTTCGCGTCCGGGCGGTCGAGGGGCAGCCCGGGCAGGTGCAGCTCGCCGGCGGAGATGATGGTGGTCGTGCCACCGTGCAAGTAGGTATTCATCCAGCCTACTGAGTTCTGGGTGGGACTGTAGTCGCCAAACACCGGATGGGTGTGGCCGTCGACGAGCCCTGGCGTTAGCGTGAGGCCATTGGCGTCGATGACCGCGTCGGCGTCGACCCGGTCGCTGCCAACCTCCCGAATGATGCCGTCCTCGATGTAGACGCTATCCGCAGCGATGAGCGGCGCGCTGAGATCGCCGCTGACGATGGCGCCAATGTTGCGGATGAGCGTCGATGTCATGCCCAATCACCTCGGTGCGAGCCTGCGCCCGGGGCTGCTTCCAGGATCCGCGACGGCGACTCTTGCTCAGCCTTCGGACGTAAAGTCGCGCGCGAGCAGGTCTTGCAGGGCCGCGGCCGGCCGCTGATTTTCGAACAGGATACGGTAGACCCCCTCGCAGATGGGCATCTCGATGCCGCATTCGCGCGCGATTGCCATGATGCCGCGCGCCGCCGGTATGCCCTCGATCGCCATCGGCGTGCTCGCGATGATCTCGGCGGGGGCGCGACCCCGGCCAAGCTGCTCGCCCGCCCACCGGTTGCGGCTGTGGGGACTCGTGCAGGTCGCCACCACGTCGCCGAGACCAGCGAGTCCGGCCACGGTGGCCAGCGAGCCGCCCTTGTGCTCGACGAGCCGCCAGATCTCGGCGAGCCCACGCGTGATGAGGGCCGCTTTTCCGTTATCGCCGTAGCCAAGTCCATCGCCGATGCCAGCGGCGATGGCCACGACGTTCTTCGCCGCGCTGCACAGCTCGACGCCCGCCACGTCGCGGTTCGTGTAAACCCGAAACCACGGCGTGCTGAGCAGCCGCTGCAGTCGAGCTGCGACGTCGATGTCCTCGCAGGCGACGACGGCCGCGGTCGGCAGCGAGCGCGCGACCTCCTCGGCGTGGTTCGGACCGCAGAGCACCGCGATCGACGCCGTGAGGCGGTCGCTCAGCTCCTCGGACAGCACCTCGGAGAGGCGCCGCCAGCTCTCGGGCTCCAGCCCCTTCGTGCCGTGCACGAGTAGCGCATCCGAAGGGATCACCGTCGCGAGTTCGTGAGCGATCGCACGCATGTAGCTCGCGATGACCGCCACGATCACCGTATCGACGCCGTCGAGGGCAGCGGCGAGGTCGTGCTCGATGCGGACGTTGGGAGGGATGGCGACACCCGGAAGGTATTCGCTGTTCTCGCGGCCGGCGACGAGTTGGTCGGCCAGTTCCGGCCGACGAGCCCAGAGGCGCACGTCGTGGCCCTGGTTGGCGAGCTGCACGGCGAGCGCCGTGCCCCATCCGCCCGCGTTGACGACGGCCACCGATCGAAGCTCTTGCACCATAACTCCTCGCGCGGGTTCGGGAGTTGTTTCCGGATGGCGGGGCGCCCCTGGCTCGCAGCCCTCGGGCGTTGGGCGACTGCCCGGGCCGCGTTATACTGGGGACGCCGTCACCATTCCGCCGCAGCCTGGGGGTCGAACGTGGACCTCGCGCCGCTGCTCGCCGTTGCGCTCCTGGCGTATTTGATCGGCAGCTTCCCGACCGGCGCCGTCATCGCGCGCCTCTACCGCAACGTCGACCTCACGCGTGTGGGGAGCGAGCGGACCGGCGCAACCAACGTATCGCGAACGCTCGGGATGGGGGCAGGCGTCATTGTACTGCTCGGCGACTTCGGCAAGGGGATGCTCGCCATCTGGGTTGCGCAACGGATCGATCCCATCCCACTTGCTACGGCGGTCGCGGGGTTCCTGACCGTCGTCGGCCACAACCGGTCCATCTTTCTGAAGGGGCGCGGGGGGCGCGGTGTGGTGACGGGGCTGGGTGGGTTGTCGGTGGCGGCCATTGGCGTCTTCATCCCCGCTTGCTTGACGGGATGCATCGTCTCGACGGCGACCCGCTATATCTCGCTGGGTTCGATTTGCGGCTGCGCGATGGCAATCGTGGCGGGAATCGTGGGCTACGCGACCGGGAATCTGCCGGTCGAATTGTTGGTCTACACCATCGTGACGCCGGCCTACGTCATCGCTGCGCACGCCGACAACATTGCGCGGTTGCGCGCCGGTACTGAGCGACGGCTCGGCCAGCGGCAGGAGCCAGCGCGACCGTAGGCGTCTTAACCTTTAGCCCGCGGTTGTCACCCAGGAAGGGCTCGCGACACCATTGCGGATCTGGTCCATCAGGCTGGCCATCTCGATGGCGCCGACCGCGGCCTCGTAGCCTTTGTTGCCAGCCTTGGCGCCGGCGCGGTCGATGGCTTGTTCGAGTGTATCGGTCGTGAGCACTCCGAACATCATCGGGACGCCCGTCTCACGGGCCGCGCTCGCCACCCCAGACGCGCATTGGCCGGCGACATAGTCGAAATGCGCGGTGTCGCCCCGAATCACGGCGCCCAGGCAGACAATCGCCGCATAGCGGCCCGCGGTCGCGAGTTGCTGAGCCACGAACGGGATCTCCATGGCGCCCGGTACCCACGCGACGTCTACCTCGGACTCGGGCACCTCGTGCTGACGGAACGCATCACGAGCGCCACTCAGGAGACGCTCGGTAATGAACTCGTTGAAGCGGGACACCACGATCGCGAAGCGTTTGTCGGTTGCCCGCAGGCTGCCGCGATATTCGGTCATTGTCAATCCATATCCAGCAGGTGGCCGAGCTTGTTTTGCTTGACCAGCAGGTAGTTGCGGTTCGTGTCGTTCGGCAGGGTCATCAGCGGCACGCGCTCGACCGCTTCCAGTCCGAAGGCTTCGAGTCCAATCCGCTTAGCGGGGTTGTTCGTAAGCAGCCGCATCCGGTGCAGGCCGAGGTCGAGCAGGATCTGGGCGCCCAGGCCGTAGTCGCGCAGGTCCGGTGCGAAGCCGAGGTGCTCGTTCGCCTCCACCGTATCCATGCCGGCATCCTGCAACTGATAGGCGCGGATCTTGTTGACGAGCCCGATGCCCCGCCCCTCCTGCCGCATGTACAACACTACGCCGCGCCCCTCTTCGTGGATCATCTTCATCGCCATCTCGAGCTGCACGCCGCAGTCGCACCGCTGTGACCCGAACACGTCCCCCGTCAGGCACTCGGAGTGGACCCGCACGAGCGGCGGCGGGTCGCCCGTGATGTCGCCCTGGACGAGCGCTACGTGATGCTTATCGTCGACCACCGACTCGTAGACGTGCAGGGCCCAGCGGCCGTACTCCGTCGGGATGACCGTCTCCGCCGTCTTGCGAATGAGCCGCTCGGTCTGGCGGCGGTACGCGATGAGCGCCGCGACTGAGATGACCTTGATGCTATGCAGCGCGGCGAACGCTTCGAGCTGCGGCAGGCGCGACATCGTGCCGTCTTCACTCATGATCTCGCAGATCACGGCCGCGGGATACAGGCCGGCGAGCTTCGCCAGGTCCACGGACGCCTCCGTTTGGCCCGTACGACGCAACACGCCACCCTCTGCATACCGCAAGGGAAAGACGTGGCCGGGCCGGGCGAGGTCGGCGGGGCGCGAGTTGGGATCGATCAAGACGCGCACCGTCGCGGCGCGGTCGGCGGCAGAGATGCCCGTCGTGACGCCCTGTCGTGCATCGACGGCGACGGTGAACGCAGTTCCGAAGCTGGAGCTGTTGGTATCCACCATCATGGGGATCTCGAGCTGGTCGAGCCGCTTGCCGACGATCGGCACACAGATCAAGCCACGCCCATACATGGCCATGAAGTTGATCGATTCCGGCGTAACTTTCTCTGCCGCGATGGCGAGGTCGCCCTCGTTCTCCCGATCCTCGTCGTCCACGATGATGACGAAGCGGCCCGCCTGGAAATCGGCAATCGCCTCTGGAATGGTCGCTAGTGGCGACACGTCCGCCTCCCCGCCCTAGCTGCGTACGGCCGTTGCTGGCCGGCTCGCCGCCAGGAGACTCTCTACATACTTGGCCATGATGTCGACCTCGACGTTCACGAGGTCGCCCTCTCCCTTGCCCGCAAGCGCCACGTGATCCTGGGTGTACGCGATGAGCGCGATCGAGAAGCCGCCCTCGAACCGCTCGCTCACCGTCAGGCTGACGCCGTCGATGGCGATAAACCCCTTCTCGACGACGTAGCGACCGAAGTCCTCCGGCAGCTCGAAAGAGATAACGCGCGAGTCGCCATCCGGCCGCACCCGGATGATACGGAGCACCCGGTCGACGTGCCCCTGCACGTAGTGACCGCCGAACCGGTCGCCGACCCGTACAGCGCGCTCGAGATTCACCCTGCTGCCGGGCCGGACCGCGCCAAAGTTGGTGCGCCGCAACGTCTCTGGCGCCAATCCAAAGGTGAAGCCCTCGTGATCAATGCTCGTGATCGTGAGACAGGCACCATTCACGTTGATGCTGTCGCCAAGCGCCACACCGTCGCGCGTTGTCGTCGCCGCGATCGAAAGCACGACGCCATCGCCAATCTCGTCGAGCGAACGGACAATACCAACCTCTTCGACGATTCCCGTGAACATCAGACCACTTCCCCGGACAACATTCCGCGGCACCGGCAACCACTCATCAGGAGGCCACGGACTCTGCAATCCCGTGGAGCGGAGCGGCGAGCGATCCGCCGGGGATGCGGATGTTGCTGCTTGCGCGAGATTCCGCGCGCTGCCCGTCCCGAGCCGCGTCGACGGCCGCTGGGTAGTGCGCGTTTTGCGCCCTCGCGCCTGCAAGATACCCGGTCATGAGCATGTCGTCGCCGACGACGCGCCAGCTCGTGCGCTCCAAAGTCAGCGCATCCTCCATGGGATCGCGGCCTACACCCTCCACGGGCGTCGGGGCGGTCGCGCCGCCGATCAGCTTTGGGGCGATGAAGGCGAGCACCTTGTCGACCGCGCCGTCCGTGAGGAGGCTGGCGGCCAGGGTGCCGCCACACTCGGCGAGGACGGAGGTCACGCCGCGCTCGCCGAGCGCGAGGAGCACGGCGTCCACGTCGACCCTGCCCTCGCGCTCGGGCATTACCAATGTCTCGACGCCGTGGGATTGCAGCTCGGCGAGGTGCGCTTCGGGTGCCTGCGCAGTGGTGCAGAGGAGGGTGACGCCGGGCAATCCGCCCGAGACCACCCGCGCGCTCCG
>JAXDLH010000081.1:0-10109 GCA_034666705.1 Chloroflexota bacterium | reverse complement strand
ATCGCACTGCAGGCCGGTCGCCGCGACGAGGCGTTGAACCTGCTCAACAGCGCATACCTCGACCACTTCGATCGAACCGAGCCCTGGCTCGACCAACGCTTTGGGCAGGACTATCGGACCGGCGTGGAGGCTGCGGTGTCGCGCGAGGTCCGGGGCCGATTGCGGAATGGCGCACCAGAGACCGAGGTCCTCGCACAGCTCCCTAACGCGTTCGCCAGGATCCAGGAAGCGGAGCAGCGGCTGCGGGGCGGCTGAGCCGCCGACCGCCTGTGACGGGACCGTGACCTCGTCCAGGAGAAGGGCAGTCGCGTTCGACGCCCAATGCAACTTGACGGTATTCGCGTGCTGTGGTACCGTCCACGACATCGTCTAGCTGCCCGCATGCGGCGAGCGCGCGCTCGTCTGCGCCTCCAAAAGGAATCGACGTGGCCCCCAGCATCAGCGCGTTTTTCCCCGCGTACAACGACAGCGGCACCATTGCCTCGATGGTCGTCGTGGCGGACATGACGCTGCGCAAGATCACCGACGACTACGAAGTCATCGTTGTCAACGACGGCAGCCCCGATCATTGCGGAGAGATCCTGGCGGACCTGCAGACGCGATATCCGGCGTTGCGCGTCGTCACGCACGAAAAGAATCGTGGCTACGGCGGCGCCCTGCGCAGCGGATTCGCCAACGCCACCAAAGAGCTGATCTTCTACACCGACGGCGACGCGCAGTACGACCCGCGGGAGATCACCACGCTCATCGAGGCCTTTGGGCCCCAGGTCGACATGGTGAACGGATACAAAATCCACCGCAATGATCCCATCAATCGCAAGATCATCGGCCGCGTCTATCACCACGTGGTGCGGATCGCCTTCGGACTCAAGCTCAGCGATGTCGACTGCGACTTCCGGTTGATCCGGCGCAACGTCTTCGACGTCGTACATCTCGAGTCGAACAGCGGCGTGATCTGCGTCGAGCTCATGAAGAAGATCCAGGATGCCGGCTTCCATATCGTCGAGGTGCCCGTCCATCATTACCACCGCGCGTATGGCATCTCGCAGTTCTTCAACTTTCGCCGCGTCGGCCGGACCGGAGTCGACCTGCTGAAGCTGTGGCATCGACTCGTCGTCAAGGGCGAGTCCCGACGCACCGCCATCCAGCCTGCTGAGCCATTGGTGGTGACCGAAGGGCGAGGGTGAGCGACGACCCATCGGGCGCCCTAGCTGAGCAATTGACGCGGGCCGCTGGCCCATACTGGTTCTCTGCGTTGTTGCAGGCAATCCCCAGGTTGGCTCAACTCGTTGCTCATCCCTTTGACGCGCGATGGTTAGATGCAGCGCTGGCAACGAGGCGCGGGTAATGCTCGGCCTCCGTCTGCGGGGTATCCCTGCCGCGACGAGTCCCGCGGTGCCAGCGGCCGTTGCCGCAGCGACTCCCACCCAGCCCGGATCGGACGTTCGAAGCAATCCGCTGAGCGCGGCGCTCGCCTCACGCTCCGTCCGCGAGGTGGCAGCTCTCGGGCTGCTCGCCTCGATCATCCTGTTCGTCTTTCGAGGCGCCATCCTCCACGGGATGGTGATGTACGAGAAGGACACCCAACTCTTCTACTACCCGCTGCTGAGCTGGTTTGCCGGGGAGTTCAAGGCCGGGAGCTTTCCCCTCTGGAATCCCAACATCTTCGCCGGCTACCCGATCTTCGCCGATGGCGAGATGGGCCTCGCCTACCCGATTCAACTGCTCCTCCTGGCCGTCCTTCCGGTGCCGGACGCATTCATCTGGCTCCGTATCAGCAGCGTCTTGATCGCCGCCGGCGGGGCGTACGCGCTGTGTCGGGCATTGCGTCTGGACCGCTTGCCAGCCTTCCTGGGTGGGCTCACGTTCAGCCTGGGCAGTTTCTTCGTCAGTCAGCAGCACCACGAGGATGTGACGCGAACGGCTGCCTGGCTCCCGCTCGTACTTGCCTGCGCGGAATGGGGATTCCGCACACGTGGGTGGCGACGCCATCTCTTCTTCACGAGTGCGGGGCTGGCGCTGGCGTGTTCTGCGTTGGGCCTTCACCCCCAATTTCTCGGAATGAGCTGCCTGGCCTACGCCTGGTACGTCATCGCCCGCGTCCTCTTTGGGCCATTCGATGCCTCGCGCGCCACGCCCAGGCGGGGTTGGCGCCGACTCCAGGGTCTCCCTGCCTGGTTGGGGGGCCGGACCGGCCTGCTCATCTGGGCAGGCGGCTACGTCGGTCTCCTCGGGCTGGGGCTGGCGGCAGTGCAGGTGCTCCCCACGGGTGAGCTGGCCGCGGCGACGTTTCGCGGCAGCGCGCCGGACTATGCGTTCTCGACGAGCTATGCGCTTCCGATGCAGAACCTCGCCATGCTGCTCTTCCCCTACTTCTTTCGCGGGCCCGATTCATCGCACTGGTCCCTCTGGGCGTACTGGGAAACGACGATCTACGTGGGCATCGCGCCGCTTATCCTTGGCCTGATCGGCATCGGGTTTGCCCGCCGTCGCGAGGTCCTCGTCTTCCTATTGCTCGGGGCGGTTGCGCTCTGGCTCGCGTTCGCGAGCTATGCGCCGTTCGATCTTTACCATGTGTTGTGGGACCTCCCCGGATTCAGCGGATTTCGCGTGCCCGGTCGATACATGTATCTTTTTGTCCTGGCCTGGAGTGTATTGGCGGCGTTCGGCATGCAGGCGATCAGCACGCGGGCCACGGCGGCCTGGCTGCGGCGCATCGGCATCGCGGGCGCGGTCGTGTTGCTCGGTGCGGCCTTTCTCGTCCTCATCTGGGGCATGGCGCACCTGCGCGCCTCGCTCCTCGTCGATCCGGGGGGCGCGCTCGCCTGGATCGACAGTGCGTACCTCTCCTTCCGCCACACCCCGGAGGGCATCAGCCGGGACGTGGTGTACCAGGATCTGCTGTTCTCACTCGACCGCCACACGGCTCGCACCATGCTCACGCTCATCCTCGTGCCGAGCGCGCTCGTGCTCGTGTTGGCGGCCGCGCTGTTGCGGCGCTGGACGAGCTTGTGGCTGACGGCGCTGGTGGCCATCACGATGGTCGATCTGGTCGCCTTCGACGGCGCTTTCCATCCGCAGACCTCAGTCGACCAGTTGAGCACGGCCACCGGCGCCATCGACTTCCTCGCGAATGCGAGCCGGGGCAACGCCGAGCCGTGGCGGGTATACACGCCCGGCACGATTGCGAGCGTGGAGTTCAATCGCCTCGTGCCCTTCGGCATCGAGGAGATCGGCGGCTACAGCTCGATCGAGCCGCGACGCAACTTCGAATACTGGACGCTGGGTGGGGCGGGGGCAGGTCCGCTTCTGAGCCTGGCCAACGTGGGCTACGTCGTCCAGCCGGCCCAGCCCGTGAGCCTCCCATCGTATGCACACGTGCCCTACGATCCGGAGCAGCCACTCATCCTGGCAAGCGCCGGTTCGATTGGCGATGGTGGAGCGTACGCCACGGAGGGCGCCCGCGCCAACCGCGTGCAAGTGCTCGCGGCGCTGACCAAAGCGATCGACGTCCCGCAAGGGACAGTTGTGGCTGAGATCAACGTCGTGCCGCGAGTTGGTGAGCGGGTCGTGATTCCGCTTCGCGCCGGCATCGACGTAGCGGAGTGGGCGTACGACCGGCCAGACGTGCGCGGACTCGTCAAGCACGAGAAACCGGCCACCATCGCCTTCCAGCGCGACGAGCCATTTATCGACGGGAAGAGCTATCCACAATACGTGTTCTACAACGAGCACGATTTTCCGGATGCCATGAATGTGGAGCGCCTCGAGGTGCGCTACATCTATCCGATTGGCGGCATCGAGGTATATGGCCTGGGGCTCTTCGATTTCGAGACCGGTCAGACTGCGGGCCTCACGTTTGTGGACCGCAGCAACCTGCACGCCGTCTACGCCGACGGCGACGTCCGAGTCTTCGCGAACGATGCGGCATTCCCACGAGGCTACGTCGTGCCGAGCGCGCGGCTCGTGCCGGACGGGCGAGGCGTGTTGGGCGCAATGCTCGATCAGCCGTTCGACCCGGGCCGCCAGGTGATGCTGTCGGAGCTTACGGCTGAGGAGCGATCCCGCCTCACGAACGTGGTTTCCGGACCGGAGGGGCCTCCCACTGGTCCACCATTGCCGGCCGAGCGAATCGTGGCCGAGGCCGACCGCGTCGTGTTTCGTGCTAGCGCTCCGCCCGGAGGCGGGTATCTGGTGAACGTGGCCGACTATTTTCCCGGCTGGCGTGCCAGGGTAGACGGCAACGACGCACCGATCTACCTCGCGAACGGCCTGTTCCGCGCAGTGCCGCTGCCACCAGGCGACCACACCGTTGAGTTCTGGTACGACCCACCGGCTGTCGATATCGGGCTTGGCATTACCCTGTGGACCGCGGCGATGGCCGCCACGCCGCTCCTCGGCGTGAGCTATCTGGCGCTGCGCCGCCGTGGACAACGGCGCAGTGCGCGAGCGCCCCACGTCAGCATCGCGAACGCCGCTCAGCCGGCAGATGTAGACGTGTCGGACCTGGCCAGGAACGACCGCACGCGCTCCTCAATGGGGTTGAGGTCATAGCTCAGATACCGCGTGGACAGCAACGCGAACGGGTCGCCCGCGAAGAAACGCTCGTAAAGCACTTGCCGTCCCCCGAATGAGCTGCAGGCGATATCCCACGCCAACCGGAACAACCGTACGCGCTCCCTGCCCATCAATGTCGCCGACTGGTAATACCGCTCAACGTCTGCCGCGAGCTCGGGATTGGCTGCATCAGCCTCAGTCGGGGTTGCCATGAGCCCGCTGGACCCGATGAGCTGCAATATCTCGACCAGCCGCGGGTACGCTTTTGGGAAGTAGTTGCGGGCCGTGGACGCCGTTCGCGGGCTCGGCACGAAATCGCCAAATTCATCGAATCTCGCATCCGCCTCCATGGTGCGCAGAAACGCGCGCAGCGTCTCCACGACGTCGACCATCTCGCCGAGCAGTTGCTGGTACGCGGGAATCTCGGTTCTGCCGATCGCTTCGGCCACCAGGCTGGTCACGCCGAACACGAATTCCGCCTTGGCGACGTTCTTCGCAGTGAACTGATGGATGCCGTGGGTGAAGATGTTGGTGAGGCGGAAGAGGCCGTTGGCGCGGCCGATGTCGCCCTGCAGGAAAATGCGCTCCGCCGGGACGAGCACGTCCTCGAACACGGCGACGGCGTCCATCTCCTCGAAGCGCGACGCCAGGGGATGATCGGCCTCTGGACGACCCAGGTCGAAGCTCTCCCGGCAGATGAACTTGAGCCCAGGCGTCGCCACCGGGATGGCGAAAGCGAAGGCAAATCGCGGCGCGTCCGTTGGGGTCACGCGCGACGGCGAAGGGAACACCAGCAGCTCATCCGCGAACGGCGCGAGCGTGGCCAGCATGCGCGCACCGCGTACCAGGATGCCGTCCTGCCGCGTCTCGACGATGTGCAGGGGGACGGTAGGGTCGGCCTGCTCCGACTGTGTGCGGGCCCGGTTCGACTGCGGATCGAGGAAGGTGTGCGTGGCGCAAAGGTCTCGCTCGCGGCACCACGTGTAGTAGCGGACGATCCGCTCGCCAAACTCCGCGCCGTTGCGCGCGAAATAGGCCGATGCCGATGCGCATCCGGCCAAAATCGCGTTCAGATAGTCTGGGGTGCGACCGAGCATCCCGCCGCTCTGCTCAGCCCAGATCCCATACATCGTGCGCTTGCGGATGAGATCCTCGATGCTGCGCGGCTGGAGAAACGCGAGGCTGACGGGATCGCCAGTGCTCGGCGAGGAGAACGTGAGCTGCGGCCGGAGTACCGGGTCCCATTGCAGGTCGTAGAGCGCCGCCAGCGAACGAGCCATGCGTCCGAGCACCGGGTGCGCGGTGACGTCGGCGACCTGCTCACCCTGGAACCAGATGACCCGGTCGTCGCGTAGTCCAGCGAGAAACTCGGCCCCCGTGCGTGCGGCCAATGCGGCTCCTCCGGTCCTGGGCGGCAGCTCGACAGCCAGCCGCCGGGTATCTTACCAGCGCCTCGCCCCGGGATCGCACGCAACGAAGCGAGCTCGGGTTGTCCGTTTGTCGTTGACAATCGGCTGCACTGCTGCCACCATGGACCCACCGAATGGTGGCAGTGGAGATCGCCGGATGCGCGGATTGGGCGCACTTCGCCATCGCGACTACACGCTGTATCTGTCGGGCAATGGCGTCTCGTCCATCGGGAGCCAGGCAGAATCGATGGCGACCCCCTGGCTCCTCTATCAGCTCACGGACTCGCCGCTGCAGGTAGGGCTCAACGGGCTCTTTCTGGCACTTCCCATCTTTCTGATCGTACCGCTCGCGGGCACGCTCGCCGACCGGCTGCCGCCGCGCCGCATGCTGATCGCCGCCGATACCATCGCACTCCTGAACTCACTGATCCTCGGCCTGCTGGTCGCCTCGAACTGGGTTCAGCCCTGGCAGGTCTGGGTCGAGGCGTTCGTCAGCGCCTCGGTCGCGGCATTTGACGTAACGGCGCGCCAGTCGTTGTTCCCGCGTCTCGTGCCTCGCGAGCAGCTCGACGACGCGGTCAATCTGAATTTCACCGTGTCACGCATTGGGATGCTGAGCGGGCCGGCGGTTGGTGGCGTGCTGATCACCGTTGCCGGGCCCGGGTCGCCGTTCTTCTTCAATGCGGCTACGTTCCTGGCCATGGTGCTCGCCGCGGCGGTGGTCCGCGAGCGTCATATCGCGGTGAGATCGCGGCGACAGTCAGTCGGAGCCGACATGTTCGCGGGCTTCGCGTTCATGGCGCGCTCGCCGGTGATCGCCGCGATGATGACGTACGCGGCGCTGTGGGCGATCCTCAGCCAGAACAACGCCATGATCGCCATTTTCGCGCGCGACGTCCTGCATACGAACGCAGATGGTCTGGGGTTCCTGCTCAGCGCCAGCGCGGCCGGGCAGTTGCTCGGGAGCATTGGGCTGACCGCGTACGGCGAGGTGCAGCGCAAAGGCCTGCTCACGCTTGCGATTGCCGGTCTCTACACCGTGGCGATGCTCGGCTTCGCTTTTGCGTCGCATCTATTCCTCGCGGCCGGCTTGCTCCTCCTGGCGGGTATTGCCAACGCGATTTTCTCGGTGACCAGGCATACGATTCTCCAGCGAGCGAGCCCGGACGATCTGCGCGGCCGGGTCATGGGCACCCATCTCCTGGTCACGCGCGGCGTCAATCCGCTGTCGCAGACCGTCAGTGGCGTGCTCGTTGGCCTGCTGGGGCCGGTGGCGGCATTGGTGGCGGCGACGGTCGGTCTGGCCGCCGCAACTCTGGGTGTCGCGCTCAGCAGCCCCGCGCTGCGCAACTACGCGGGCGAGCAGGTCAATGCGACCGATGACGCTGCGGCTCCGCGCACCGCCGAGGCTCGGGTATAGCTGGGCGGGCAACTCAGGCCAGGGGTGGGACCCCGAGTTGTGTGGCGAGGCCGCGGAGCGCCGCGACCGTGACGTCCTCGAGCGGGATGCCCTCGGCGAGGCGTTGTGCCGCCCGCCCGCGCGCGCCGTCGCCTGGGAGCCTCACCGCGGGATTGCCGGGCGCCGGCTTACGCGTCCTCAGAAACTCGGCGAGCTCGTCGACGTGCGCGACGAACTCGTCGAGGGGCATGTACTCGGCGACGTCGATCGCTTCGAAGAGGGCGCCATTGATGGCGGGCCCGCCGCGGGGCAACCAATCGAGGGCTCGACCGTGGCCCGAAAGCACGCCCCCGAGGATTTCGGCGACGAGGTGCAATCCGGCGCCCTTATGGCCGCCGAATGGCAGCACGACGCCACGCGGCGGCCCGGCGAATGCGGGGTAGTCGGTCGCCGAGCTCCCCTGGTTGTCGAGCGCGACGCCTGGCGGGATCGGCTGCCCGGTGCTGCCGCGGCGGGCGATCTCGCGCATGCTCATCGACGCCGTGGTGAAGTCCAGCAGCACATGCTGCCCGTCGCGTCCCGGAATGCCGAATCCGACGGTGTTCGAGTTGCCGGTCGGCTCCATCGAGCCAAACGAACCGACGCCATTGCCGCCAACGCTGACGAAGCCGATGCCAATCATACCGGCCTCGGCGGCCCGCTCGACGTAATCCGCCAGCCTTCCCACATGCGCCGAGTTCCGCACCGCCACGCTTCCGAGGCCATGCACGTGCGCCTTGGCGATGGCGAGGTCCATGGCCTGGGTCGCGACGACCTGTCCAAGATAGAGCTGGCCGTCGATCACCGCGGTCGCTTTGCCATCACGCGCGATCGTCGGCCGGGCGTCCAGATGAACGATGCCAGCCTGGATGCGCTGCACGTAGTCGGGCAGAACTCCCACGCCATGCGTGGAGTAGCCCTGCAGATCGGCGCGAGCGAGTAAACCGGCGGTCAGGCCCGCATCGTCTGCGGGCACGCCAAGGTTCGATAGCACGCGCTCAGCGAAGTCGAGAAGCTCCTGGTAGGTGAATGTTGCCACGGGCGCTCCGAACGTTTGGGTGCGCCCAGGTTATACGGTACCTGGCATGCGGATCGCGCGCGGTCCCTCGGCCAGGAAGAGGTTAGCCGGCGAGCGTGGCGAGCGGGTCGAGACTCGTCCGCTCCTGCCGGAACGATTCGATGTCGAGCACGCCATCTGGTGTCGGCTCGGCCGCGGCCCAGGAGGTGCACTCAAGCGCGGTTGCCAGCATCTCCGAGGCGTGAAACGCATCCATATGCGCGCGCGCGACGTCGTCGGCCTGAAAACCGCTCGGTCGGATGGTGGCGAGCCGTAACATGCCAAACTGCTGGCCCGCAGCGCGTAAGCGGATGCAGACGCGATAAATCCCCGGTTTGCCGTTGTTCAGGGCGATGAGCCATTCGCGGGGCACGAGTTGTGGTGGAGTTGTGGGCCCCAGACCGTCGATGCCATCAATGGAGATGGTCGCCTGGTCGGCGTCCGCACTGTCGGCGATTGCCTGGGCGAGTCGACGTGCCAGGCGCGCGATCCGCTCGGCCCGCCGGGGGGCAGTAGCGGGCGATTGTGTCGACTTGACTGTATCGAATGAGAGTAGCGGCACCACGGTTTCCATGTGCGTCAACCTCCGATCCCAAGCGGATCATCGCAAGTATCCAGGCGGCAAGCGTACGCTTGGGTAGCGGCTGGTTGCGCCTTCGTAAATGCGGTCGTAACACCGGTTGCGATTTCCCGTTGCTGTTCGTCGCTTTCACTCAGGGTAATGCCGACCCAAATGTCGCTTCACAGTAACGAGGTCGCGCGCTGGTAGAGCCTAACGAGATTCAGGGCAATGCACCGAGCAATGATCAGAACCTGTGGATGGTCCTCGGCGGGGTGACGCGAAGGGGCGCACCTTCCCGAGGAAGATCGATAGCCCATAGCAAGTCTGATCATGTGCCGGCGTTGGCGCGCCGGTCGGGATGGTACGCACCGATCCGGCCATTGGGGAGCGGAAACGGTTCGCTTCGGCGATCCTGCCCGCGTGAGCATGCAAGTCGCCGCGGGTGGCTGAGGTGCTGCCGCTGCCGTACCTGCACGGTCTGTCCAGTTCGGATTTCGGTCCGGCGTTGACGCCGACCGTGGCGTCGGCCACCAGCCGGTGGCGGCTCACCCGCCGTTGGTGTGCTGCTCACCCATCGTCCTCCCTGCCCGCCGCCGTCGCGCGTGCCGTCTCCGGGATTCGCGTTTCCGCAGCCGCTGACAAGGGTCACGATTGTCATCTGACAAGACCTGCCTGATTCCTTCGGCTTGACACACATGCCGATATCGGCATATGATGGTGCCCATGGCACGAGCAGCGACGACGTCGGACGTCTTCAACGCGATCGCCGAGCCGCAGCGCCAGGAGATCCTGGTACTGCTGCGGGCGGGTGAGCGGCCGGTGACCGAGTTGGCCCGGGAGCTGGGGATGACCCAGCCGCGCGCGTCTAAACACCTGCGGGTGCTCCGGGAGGTCGGGCTGGTGCGGGACCGCAAGGCAGGCAAGCAGCGCCTGTACGGCCTTGACGCCCGCGGGCTGCGGCCGGTCCACGAGTGGACCGGCGGGTTCGAGCGGTTCTGGAACGAGAGCTTCGACCGGCTGGACGCATACGTGCAGGACCTGAAGCAGGAAAGGCAGGAGGAGTAGCTGATGAGCGCGACGGGACGA
>JAXDLH010000080.1:0-28239 GCA_034666705.1 Chloroflexota bacterium | reverse complement strand
TCCTTGAGCGAAGCGAAGGATCCGTGTCGCCAACGATTGGGTCACGGATCCTTCGCTTCGCTCAAGGATGACAATTCGCCGGTTAGCTGCGCGGCGTTTGCGGGCCGTTGTAGCCGGTCGAGGCAAGCTGGTCGGCCGTTGCGGTCTCCATGCCGGGGGCTCGCCAGTCGACCGTCTCGGTCACAATGCCGCTCAGCCGCCCGCGCTCGTTGCTGAGATTTGTGTCGATGAACGCCTGTGCCGGATCGCGGATCACGCCCATCGGGTCTTCGCCGCGCTCGACCTTCGCGATCTCCTTGAACATCAGATCGCGGAGCATCACGATCCCCGCATCCGACGTGGCGAGCCGCTCGTCGGTTCGGGTCGAGATGGGGCCTTGCGTCTCCCACATCACCATGTCCTGAGTGAGGATCTGGCCCCAGGGTGCATAGAAGTTGAAGCGCGCGAATGGGTGCACCGCGTTCGGCGGGTCCTTGACCGGCTGGAGGTACACGACCTCCGGCTCCTCATCGGCCGGATCGGTCGTCGAGCCATCCTCGCTGCGGATGAACGACACGGTCCACTGCAACGTGTGGGTGTCGTCGATGGGGGTGCGCAGCCACAGTGAGCCGGTGCGCAGGTGGGTGGGGAAGATCATCGGGTGCTCCTCGACCTTTCCCCCTTTGTAGACGCGCTTCTTCATGATTCCGTAGGAGGTGAGATAGAAGTCGACGGCCTCGATGTCCTCGACGTAGCCGCGCGTGGTGTTCGCTGGCCGCTTCGTGCTGCGCGGCTGGTCCTGATGGAGGATCTGCAGATGCCACGGGTCCACCGCGTTCTCGGCAGCGGCGAACCAGTTGCAGTCGAGGTTCGGGTACACCGTGATGCGCCGCCGCCCGTCGGTGCGGGAAAGCACGTCGAATTTCGTGAGCTCGGGCGCCGGCGCTGGCCCAAGGTACGCCCAGTAGAGGCCGGCGTACTTCTGCACGGGATAGGCGGCCATGCGCACGGTGAGGTGGAACATGGAGCCGGCCGGCTCGGCCGGGCACTCGAGGCAGGAGCCGGCGGTGTCATACAGCCAGCCGTGGTAGGCGCAGGCGATGCCGCGCTCCTCGACCCGGCCGTAGAGCAGCGAGGCCCCCCGATGCGCACAATGGTCCTGAATCAGCCCGACGTTGCCGCTCTTGTCTTTGAAGAGCACCAGATCCTCGCCCAGAATGCGGACGAAGCGCGTCGGCTGCTCGTCCGTGAGCTCGGCCGCAACGGCAATCGGGTGCCAGTAGCGGCGCAAGAGCTCACCCGCGGGCGTGCCCGCGCTCGTCTGGGTCAGCCGCTCATTCTGCTCCTTGGTCAACACCATGTCAGTCCCCCTCGGCCGCACGATTCAGGATGTGGCCAGCGTATGTCGAACAAGACACAGGATAAGCAAACGCGCGCGTTGCGTCGAGCAGCCTGCCCTGAGAGTGTGTCGCAACGTGGGGCTTGCGGTCCAAGGTCTTTCGTACTATTCCGTTCGCGGGTTACTGCCACGCGGGGCTCGCGGACCACGATGCTCCCATAGGGGCGGCGCACGCCTCGCGGACCCAGGTATTCCCGTAGGGGCGAGGCACGCCTCGCCCACCCAACCCATATGATGTGCAACCATGGACATCTGGCCCAGTCGGAAGCATCCTGGCCTGGCTAGGTACTCGTACCTAACGCCGGGCAGCTACTCTGTCATCTCGCCCGGGCCACCCTCCAGTCCGCGATTCTAGGGGTGGAGCGCGCCTCGCCTGCGCTGGGCTCAGGCCTCACCGACGAGCAGCGCCGTCATCGCACGGACGTCGGGCAGCGTATCGAGCGACCGCAGTGCTGCCAGCACTTGCTCGATTGCCGCCGGTGGCAGCGCTCGCGCCGCGCAGCTGCGGAACTTTGCATCCAGCTCGGCATCGCTCGCCGGCTGGTCGGGGTAGCCGCGGGCGCCATCCGCCCGCTGCTCCAGGGTGCGGCCATCCCGCAGGTGCACGGTGACCACGGCCTGCGTGAGCGCCGGTGCGGTGCGGCCGAGCGCCGGATCGACGCGCATCTCGACGCGCGACCGCATCGCCTGGACGCGAGGATCGGCGATGCGCGCATTCTCGAACGTCTCAATCCCAACGTGGCCTTCCACGACGGCGGCGGCGGCGCAGAGCTGCAGGCTGAACTTCGCCTCCAGCCCGGTCGCAGGCCGCTCGTGGATCAAGACCGTCGGCGTGACCTCGTCCACCGCGACGACGATCCGCTCGACGTCGTCTGGCCCAAAGCCGTGGTGGCGGCGGAGGTCGAGGAGGGCGTCGAGCGGCGGGTGGGTCGCCGCGCATGAGGGGTAGAGCTTCACGGTGATGCCGGTCTCGAGGATCTCCCAGCGCCGACCGAGCTCGTCGGCCAGGGTGCCCAGACCGTGGACGCTGCCGTCCATCGCCATCAGCATGCCCTGGTCCCCGTCGAGTGCGTGCGCCGAGGCGCTGAGCCCCTCCCGCGCGAGGAGCGCCGCCAGCACCGCGTTGCGCGCGGCGAGGCCGGCGTGGAGTGGCTTGACCATGGTGCCGAAGTTCTCCTTCAGCCCCGAGGCCTCGGAGGCTGCGATCGCGATGGCGCGCATCGTGGCTGCTGCATCGAGGCCGAGGAGTCGCGCGACAGCCACTGCGGCACCGACGGTGCCGATCGTGGAGGTGCAATGCCAGCCGCGCTGGTAGTGCGCCGGGTTGAGCGCGCGCCCGAGCACCGCTTCGATCTCGAAGCCCACGACGTACGCGTCGAGCACCGCGCGACCGCTCGCGCCGATGAGCTCACCGGCGACCAGCACGGCGGTCGCGAGCGGCGCGCTCGGATGAGCGAGCGAGACGAAGCACATGTCGTCGTAGTCGAGCGCGTGGGCCGCGGTGCCATTCGCCAATGCTGCGGCGGTTGCGCTCGTGCGGAGCGACGTGCCGAACACGCCGCATTGCGGGGCGCCGCCCTCGGCTCGGACGACGCGCTGCACCATCTGCGCCGCGGGCTCGACCGAACCGGCCAGCGCCACGCCGACGGTGTCCAGGATCGCGACGCCGGCCCGCGCACGCGCCGCAGCCGGAATCTTCGCGTCGGTCGCAAACGCCGCGAACATACCTGCGGCGGTGCCCTCTTCGCTCGTCACGTGGTCAAGCGTCGCCATCGTTTCTCTCCTCGTCCTCGGCCGCGCCGCTCGCTGACTCCGTAGGGGCGAGGCATGGTGCCAGTTCGGCGGCGGTGGTGGGCCCGTCTGGGAATTGCCATATCCCCCGCTGACTTCGTAGGGGCGAGGCACGCCTCGCCCACCCAACGCCGGTGGATGCCAACGTTGGCCCGGGCACCCATGATTGAGGGCCCGGCCCGGCGAATCGCTGGTCGATGTGGCCGGACTGCGCCTCCACATTGGGTGGGCGAGGCGTGCCTCGCCCCTACGGATTTACGAATACGTGGCACGTGCATCGGGTCTTCCCACGGTGGGTGGCCGAGGCGTGCCTCGGCCTACTGGCGGACCTTGGCGCCGTCGGGCGGAGTGGCGGCGCCGTTCCCGGCGGGATGCGCGCCCAAGCCCGCGCGCTCGTACGCGACGCGGATGTTGCGGAGATAGAACTCGGGACTGAAGAGCTCCTGCAGATCCTCCTTATTAAAGGAGACGGCGAGTTGTGGCTCGCTCGCCGCGAGCTCCGCCAGCGGCACGCCGGCGTCCATCGCGTGCTGCGCAAGCCCCTTCACCAGCTCGTATGCCTCGGTGCGCGAGAGTTGGCCACGGTCCAGCAGGGCGTTGAGCAGCCGCGCGGCGTAGATGCCGCCAAACGTGCGCTCCGTGTTGGCCCGCATCTGGTCCGTGTTCACGATCAGCCCCTCGACCACCCTCGTCGTCAGCCGCGCCGCGTAGGAGAGGCAGCCGAAGGTGTCGGGGAACGTGAACCGCTCGGTGGAGGAGTGGCTGATGTCGCGCTCGAGCCAGAGCACCGCCGAGCCCAGCTCCTCTTGCGCGGCGCTCCACACCCGCCGGCTGAGTCCCCGAATGCGCTCGGTCAGCTCGGTATTGCGCTTGTGCGGCATGGCGCTGGAGCCTTGCTGCGCCGCGGCGTCGAACGGCTCGCGCACCTCGCCGACGTCCGTAATGGCCAGCAAACTGATATTCGTAGCGATCCGGCAGAGCGACGAGGCGTTGACGGCCATCAACGCGACCACCTCGGCGTGGCGGTCGCGCGAGATGATCTGGGTAGGGGCGGGATCGGGGGTGAGGCCGAGGCGCGCCAGGGCCCGCTCTTCCAGAATCGGCGAGATGAACACGCTCGTCCCGACCTCGCCCGAGAGCTTGCCGACCGCAATCACCTGCCGCGCGCGCGCGATCCGCTCGATGCCGCGGCCGACCTCCGCGTACCAGCCGAGCACCTGGCGACCAAACGTCTGTGGAATGCCGTGCTGGCCGTGGGTGCGCCCGACCTGGAGGGTTTCCGCGTGCTGCAAGGCGAGCGCGGCGAGCACACGCGCCAGCGCCTCGAAATCCGCCGCGAGCACCTCCAGGGAGCGGATGATCTGCATGGCGAGACTCGTATCGAGGACGTCGCTGCTGGTATTGCCGCGATGGATCAGGTTGCCCAGCTCGACGGGCAGGCGAGACTGCACCAGGCGGATGAGGCGGTTGGTCTCGTGGCCCTCCGCGCGGTTCAACTGGACCAGATCATCCGCGTCGAGCGTCAGCGCCTGCCGGATCTGCGCGAGCTCGGCGGGCGATGGATGGCCCTCGATCTCGGCGAGCGCCTCGCACTCGGCGAGCCAGATGCCGGCTTGGGCCTGAAAATAGCCAGTGGGCGACCAGATCTCCTCGAGCTCGGGGACTTCGGCGGAATACCGTGTAGGAAGGGGCATGGGCTCACACCTTCTGCGACGCGTTCGCTCGTAATGATAGAACCCCGGGCTGGAGTACGATAGCGACAGGAACGCACAGCTCGGGAGAGAGTCGATGTTGAAGCTCCGCGCCGCCTTCATGCGGAACCCGCGCATCTACCCGATTGCCGAAGGCGTGGTCAAAGCCAAGGACATAGAACTGGACGTCGACCCCGAGGACCACGGCGATCTGTTCGCCTGGCTGCTCGACGGCAACCCGTGCGACGTGTTCGAGTTCTCGATCTCGCACTATATGACGACGTTCGAGCGCCACGATCCTCGCTGGGATTGGGTGGCGCTTCCGATGTTCCTCGCGAAGGCGATTCCGTTCGTCGAGACGCGCGTGCACGTGGATTCGGGCATCGAGTCGCTCGCCGACATCCGCGGCAAGAAGGTCGGATCGGGCGACTTCGCCATGACCGCCGCGGTCTGGCTGCGTGTGGCCGCCGACCAACTGTACGGCGTGCCGCCGCAAGACGTGAGCTGGTTCGCGGGCCGGGCGCGCCACCGCAGCCACGACATGCAGCTCGGTATCGAGGAGACCTTGCGGCCCGACCTCTCGGTGACGTGGCTCGACGATGACACCGCGCTCGACCGCATGCTTCGTGCCGGCGAGATCGACGCCGCATTCGGCGTCAAGCCCGACCCGGCAACCCGGCCGCTCTTTCCGGACCACGGCGCCGCCCTCTTCGCGGAGTTCTACAAACGGCACGGCTATGTGCCGGTCAACCACATCCTGCTCGTCCGCCGGCAGATCGTGGACGAGAATCCCTGGGTGCCCGAGGCGCTCTACGAGGCGTTCGAGGCCTCGAAGCGCGCCGCCTACCAGCGCGACCCGTCCACCTCGCTCGTGCTGCCCGAGGAGGATGCCGAGGCCCAGCTCACCCTCTACGGCCCGGACCCGTATGCGTCCGGCGTCGCGGCCAACCGCCCGATGCTCGAGGCACTCGCCCGCCAATCCTACGCCGAGGGGCTCACGCAGAGCCTGCTCGACGTCGACCAGCTCTTCTGGGAAGGGCTGCGCAACACGTAAGCGGACGCGCCCCACCCCCAACCCCCCGCGACTATCGAACCGAGGTAGTGCCACATGGCGACGCGCGCAACGGGAACCTTTACGGTCGATTCCTGGGACGGTGATTCATACGACGAGGGCGAGGGGGCGACGCTCGCACGGGCGCGGCTGACCAAGACGTTCCAGGGCGAGGTGGAGGGGACGAGCATCGCGGACCTGCTCACGGCTCAGGCCAGCGAGGGCTCGGCCGGCTATGTGGCCATCGAGCGCTTCAGCGGTGCCCTCCACGGCCGCTCGGGGAGCTTCGTGCTCCAGCACAGCGGCACCGCCGAGCGCGGCGCGACGTCGGCGCGGGTGAGCGTGGTGCCCGACTCCGCCACCGGCGACCTTCGTGGCTTGCGCGGCGAAGCGGAGATCATCGTGGCGCCCGACGGCGGCCACACGATCGTGCTCGACTACGAGCTGCCGTAGCATTCTGAGTCGGCTATCCGCTCCTCGAAGCGCACGGTTACCATGTCACCCACTTCCTTCCCGATCGCTTCGCGGACGTCAATCTTGACGGGCAACTTGTGCGTCCCGTCGCCGATTGCCATAAACGAGCTTTGGACCGGGTAGCCATCAATCGTCCCACGGATCTCCCCCAGACCCCGCGTCCCAAAGAATCGACCGAATCAGTACTCCAGCATGGGCCCCGCCCCAACCCTGCGGTTCTGGAATAATGCAGGCTGCAAAGCTCGACGGCTTCAGGGCCATCTGGAGGAAATGCCACGTGACACTCAGCGCTGAACTGAACGAGAAACTCTCCCGCGTCGGGCCCGGCACGCCGTGCGGCGAGTTGATGCGCCGCTACTGGCATCCGATTGCGGCGACGGCCGAGCTGGCGAACCGGCCGACCAGGCGGGTGCGCATTCTCGGCGAGGACCTCGTGCTCTACCGGGACGAATCCGATCGCCTCGGGCTGATCGAGGAGCCCTGCGCGCACCGGCGCGTCTCGATGTACTACGGCATTCCGGAGGCGCACGGCCTCCGCTGCCCGTATCACGGGTGGCTGTACGACGAGCAGGGCAACTGCCTCGAGCAGCCCGCTGAGCCAGGGTCCAGCAGCTTCAAGGACAAGATCAAGCTCAAGGCGTACCCGGTCCAGGAGATGGGAGGCTTGATCTGGGCGTACCTCGGGCCCGATCCGGCGCCGCTGCTGCCCCGCTACGATGAGTTCGTGTGGGACGACGCCGTTCGCTCGATCTCCGCGACGGTGCTCCCCGTGAACTGGCTGCAGATCATGGAGAACTCGTTCGATGCCACGCACGTCGAGTGGATGCACGGCTACTACAGCGCTTACGTGAACGCAGTGGAGGACGGCCGCGCGTTCGACCGCGACGCGCCGAGCGCGCTGCGCCGCCATCACACGCGGATCGGCTTCGACGTGTGGGAGCACGGCATCCTCAAGCGCCGCGTCGAGGAGGGTGGCAGTGAGGCCGACGACGACTGGCGGGTTGGCCATACTGTCGTCTTCCCCTACATGCTCGGAAACCCGACGCTCCAGATCCGCGTGCCGATCGACGATACCCACACCTGGCATATCTGGTACACGGCGAGCCGGCCCGGCGTGCCGGTGCCAGCTCAGGACCCGGTGCCCTTCATGGAGATGCCCTGGCAGAAGCCGGACGGCGACATCGTCACCAACTTCGTCGACGGCCAGGACATCATGGCGTTCGTGACCCAGGGTGAGATCGCCCGCCGCGAGCTCGAACGGCTCGGCCAATCCGACGTCGGGATCATCTTCTTCCGCCAGGTGCTGCAGGACGAGATCGAGAAGGTCGAGCGTGGCGAGGAGCCGATGAACGTAATCCGCGACCCCGCGAAGAACGCCATCATCGAGCTGCCGCGCGAGCGCGTCCACCACGGCGGCGTCCGCCAGTTCGACCGCCAGCAGGGCCGGGTGACTCCGTCGGACGGCACGAACGGCACGAACGGCACGGCGGTTCGGCAGGGCGGCCGCCCGACACCGCCAGAGTCGCGCGAGCTGCTGCGCCGGCTTCGAGAAGAGGCGGCGGCGCGCGGCATCGAGCCCGTGGAATCTCCGGCGTTCGAGATCACGCCAATTCGGGCGGTTGCAGTGGACCTGAAGTAGCATGCCCCGGCGCACCCCTCGAGCTTGCAAGAGGGGTGCGCCGGGCCTCCCGTGCCTCACTGGTGGTGGGATCAGACGCGCTGCAACGCAGCACAGTGTGCCTGATTACGAGAACGCTGCTCGTCACATCGCCAACCCTGCGGGGGCTTCCGATTGGCTGTCACGGTCCAGGTCGACATCGAGGTGCTCGCCGATCTGCACGACCATCTCGTTTGGATCATCGATAACCTCGACCGCTTCCCCACCGATGCAGGTGACGAGCTGCGAGCGACGGCCGAGAGAATTCGTGTCAAGTCCAACGCCATGCTGGACCAGATCGAAGATGTCCTCGACGCTGTGGAGGCGGAAGACTCCCTGGCAGAGGCGTGGGGATAGCACCCAGTAATGATTCGGCGCGACATCAGACCAAAGTCGGGCCGGAAGGGCGACCATTGACGGTGATGTGAACGCCGGCGCGTCTTCTACACTCCCATCCTCAAGAACCAGGAGTGGAGGAGACCCCCATGCGCGTTCTAAGTACATGGCAGGCGGTAGCGAGGCGAGCGCTCGCCCTCGCGATCATGCTCGTTGTGCCAATGAGCCTCGGCTTGACATCGGCGTTTGCCGATACGAGCGCGACCACCAACGGCGCCCTCACGATTACGCTGTCCACTATCGGCCCGGTGCTCGCCGGCCAGGCGATGACCTACGCCATTATCGTTAGCAATCCGGGCGTAAGCCCGGCCCAGGGTATCCTGGTCTACGACCAGCTGCCCTCGGGCTTCAGGCTTGCCACGCTGCCGAACCCGGACGTGTGCGGGCGGACGAATAAGCCATTGCTGCCCGGCACGGCGTTCGTCTGCAGCGTGCCAGACCTGCCGAGCGGCGCGAGCGAAAGCCTCTCGTTTACAGCGATTCCGAGTCAGGTCGGCCTGTACACCGACACGGCAACGGTCACTGGCTTCGTCAGTGGGCTCTGGGGTACGACCTCGGTGAGCTTGCCGACCCAGGTCGATCCCGGCGCGACCGACGCTCAGGTCACGGGCTCGGCGAGCACTGGCTCCCCCGCTCGCGGTGCCACGTTCACCTACACCTTCCAGGTGAAGAACAGCGGCCCGCAAGTCGCCTACGGATTGGCGCTCACCGACACCCTCCCGGCGGAATTGACCCTGGTTGGGGTGACCACGGACAATGGCGCCTGCGTAACGGCGGCCGCGACCATGAGCTGCAACCTGGGCGACTTCGCCACGGGTCGCCAGGCTGTCGTCGTGGTCACTGCGACTGCACCCACAGGCCCGGCGACGATCGTAAACACCGCGACCGTGTCGATGAGCGGCCCTGACACGCACCCCAGCAACGATAGCGTCAACATTACCATCCAGGTGAAGTAACCCAATCGGCCGCACGGCGACGAACCAGGCGCAGCAGCGAGGGAGACCCGGAAGCCCGGGTCTCCCTCGCTGTTGTCGCAAGGAGCGACAACGCTATCGCGAAGAGAAAGGAGGTGAAACCGCGTGACTGAGTCAGTCGTTCTCTCGGCTCCACACAGATCAGTCCTTCCGGAACGTCGCCCACACCGGGAAGTGATCCGAGGCTTCCGTAATGGGGCCGGCGGTGGCCACGTCGCAGGCGGTGAGATGTGGCGCCAGCGAGGGCGAGGCGAAGATGAAGTCGATGCGCTCCCAGGGGAGATCGGTGCGGAACGTGTAACCGGGCCCGCGGAGATGCAGGGTGCGGTAGCAATCGGCGTAGCCGGCGTCGACTATGGTGTGCGGCGGCCGGCGCGCGTAGGGGATGTGGTGAATCCGGTCCAGCCAGGGGTGAAGCGGCTCCCGCCACGCGACCGTCTCGCGGGGGCGGGCCGAGTTGAAGTCACCCGCCAGCAGATGCGGCTGGTCGCCGACATCGCGTAGTACTTCGAGAATCGCCTGCGCTTCGGCCGTGCGTCGGCGGGCCTCGACGCCAATGCGGGACTGCGGTCCAAAACTGCGCAGGTGCGTGCCGAACAGGCGGAGCGGCCGCCCATCCCATTGGATCTCGATCTCGGCCAGCGTATGGAACAGCGGCGCGAGTGGATAGTTCGCCGCTCGCACGATCGGCAGCCGGCTCAGCCAGACGACCGACCATTCGTGGTTGCCGTCGCCATAGAAGCAGTCCATGCCGAGCTCGCGCGCGAGCCACTCGACCTCGGACCGCTTCGTCGCCTCCATCAGGGTGACGGCGTCGGCCCCCTGGGCGCGGATCACCTCCGCGATCGCAGGGGGCCGTTCGCCCCACCCGAAGCGCACATTGTAGCTGAGGATCTTGAGCGTCGCCCCCCCTGTTATGTGCGCGCTTCGACCCAGTGCGGGGGATTGACGCCGCGGATCGCCGCCATGCCCGGCACGGTCTCGTAGATCGATGTTTCGCCCGGCGCGAACTTCCCGCGCGTGAAGTGGAACTCGTTGTTGTCCCAGTCGCAGAAGTTCTCACCGCGCCGGGTCGGGTCGCCCCACTCGCCGCGCAGCACGGAGCCGGGGTGGCTCGTGAATGGCGGCACAAGCTGGCGGCGCGTCTCGATGTCGGGCGCATCCTTGTAACCCGCGTATTTGCGGCCGTCGGCGGTACGCGCCCACACGCGGTCGTATGCGTCGTCCCAGTGCTCGGTGCGGATCGTCAGCGCGCTGTGTACGCCGAACCACTGTTGGCCGCCGCGCGTCTCCGCGTCCGCGTCGACCTTCTGGAAGACGATCCGTCCGCCGCCGGCCAGGCGCAGCACGAGCCGATCCTTCGGAATGTCGGCGTTGTAGATCGGGTCGAGTGCCAGCAGCTCGCCGTGGAAGTCGAGCGTACGGTCCAGGTCGCGGCTCTCGAGCACGACGTGGCTCAGGCGGCCGAGACCCGTCGGGTTGCGGCTATCCATCGCGCCGGGCGGCAGCGAATTCGGCGCCCAGAGCTCGAACTCGTTGGCATCTGGGTCGCGGAAGTAGACCACGGTGCCCTCATCGCCGCCGTCAGAGATGCGCATCGGGTCGGAGTGCTCGACCCCCAGCTCGTCGAAGCGGTGCAGGTGGCCCGGGATCTCCTCCCGGCGCACGAAGAAGCCGTAGCGGGGGAGTCCCTGCCCGAGCGGTCGCGGCGCAGGTAGCGTGTCGAGCTGGAGGAAGCCGCCGATCTCGTGCCGGCCGACGTCGTAGAAGCTGCGGACGTAGCCGCCGCGCTGGTATTCGCCGGTCGAGAGGCCGCCCTTGTGGGCGACGTGGCCGCCGAGCGCCTCCTCGACGAACTTCTCCCATTTGATCATGCTGTTCGTCGGCGCCACGAAATGATCGATCCAGTGCACCGCGCCTGGGCGACAGTCGCTTTCCATGATCTCCTCCTCTGGGTGATTGTCCGGCCCGCTCACCTCCTGCGCCATGCTGGAGATGAGTGGGCACGCCCGGCCTCGGCTTACTTCGGCCAGCTATAGCGGAGGTCGTCGCTCCACACCGGTGGTCGGTCGGCGACCTCGCCGGTGTAGCCGGTCTGGCAGTTGTACTCCAGCTTATTGCCCCACGGGTCGTGGAAATAGAGCGAGGCCCCGCCGGACGGGCCGCGCCGTGATGGACCGTCGAACGGGATGCCGCGCTCCTGCAGCAGCTCGGCACAGCGGTCGATATCCTCGCCGGCCACCAGGAATGCATAGTGCGGGTGATCGTCCACGAACTGCACCCGCTGGTAGGGGACCTCGAAGAGATCCATGCGCGGACCGTTTGGCATGCGCACCGATACGTGGGGGGCACGAATCGTGCCGGCGGCCTTCGCAGCGTTGATCTGTTCGACCGACAATTTCTGGCCGACTTGCTCGAACTCGAGCACCTCGGTGTAGAAGCGCAGCGCGTTGGCCATGTCCCCAACCGGGAGCGTGAAGTGGCCGAGACCCTGGACGACATCTTTGAACGTCTTGGACTTACTCTCTGCTGGCGCTGCCATCATGTCCCTCCCATGACGAGTGCAGCCGCGGCGCCCCGGTGGCGCGACGGTATCCACAGGATCGTTCCTGGGCACACCGGTGTCAAGTACGTGAGGCATGCCGTCGCCCGGGGGGGAGGATGCGTGCGGAGCCTGGCCTCGCTACACTTCCGAGGACTCGGGGGCCGGATTGTTGAGGAGTGGAGACCAACGATGAAAGGTGACGCTGATGCCACGCGCGTGCCGATGCGCATGCTGCCTGCTGCGGAGGCGGTCAACGGTTGGGATCAAGTGATCCTCGGCTATAGCGAAGCCGAAGCGATGGAGGAGGCGAGCCGCTCCCTCGCCGGCGACCTCGCGCCGGCGACGATCGGCTGTCCGTTCCACGTCGATGCCGCGCAGCTCGTCGCCCACGTGGCGCGCGGGGAGTGGGCCGCGGCCGCGGCGGTTGTCCACGCGGCGCATCCGTTTCCGCAGGTGCTCGGTATGCATTGCCATAAGTACTGCGAGATGGCGCTGGCTCCTGATGCAGGACCGGCCGGCACGGATCGCCCGCGTCGTGAGCGAGTTCCCCTGGGCACCGCCACCCCAAACCTGGGCGCCCTCGAGTGGGCGGCTGGCCGCTACGGCGCGCCGCCGGCATTTCAGGCGGGGTCGCCGACTAGTCACCGCGTGGCAATCGTCGGCGCGGGCAGCGCCGGGCTCGCGTGCGCCTGGGTGCTCCGCCAGCGCGGCCATGCAGTAGACATCTACGACCGGGAGGCAGTCGCCGGGGGCCTGCTGTGGACTGGCTACCCTTCGTTCCGGATGAACAAGACCGTCGTGCGCGAAGAGAACCCGCCAGCCCTCTGGGGCGCGCATCTCTTCGCGGAGCACACCGTCAACCCGGCGACGCTCCAGCGCATCGTCGACGAGTACGACGCGGTGTTCTTCGGCGTCGGGCGCACGCCGCTCCGCAGCCTGGGTGGGCTCAAGGGTGAGAACCTCGACGGGATCCTGGTTGGTCTCGACGTAATGCGCGAGGTGTGGTACGGACGCCCGCCGGTCATCGGTCCGCGCGTGCTCGTGTTCGGCGGAGGCTTCTCGGCGTTCGACGTCGTCCGCACGGCGCGCCGCCTCGGCTGCTCGGTCGAGATGCTCTACCGTCGCGGGATCCCGGAGATGCCCGTGGGCCGCAACGCCCAGACCTTCGTCCGAATCCTCGAGGCGGAGGGCATCCGCGTCCGGCCGCTGACCGCTCCCACGCGCTTCATCGGCCAGAACGGTCGCGTCGTGGCCGTCGAGCTCGTGATCATGGAGTACGGCGCGGTCGACGCGTCCGGGCGCCCGTCGACCCATCCCGTTCCGGGCTCGGAGGAGATCGTAGAGGTCGACACCGTGCTCCTCTCGATCGGCGAGGTGTGCAACGTGCGGGCCTTCGCGGAGCCGCTCGGCATCGAGCTGACGCCGCGAGGCTTCATCCGCTTCGACCCGGTGACCCGGCGCACGACGCACCCCAAGGTGTGGGCGGGCGGCGACGTCATCGCCGGCCTGGGCAACCATGGGGCGACCCACGATGGGCTGTGGGCGGGCCGCGCGATTGACGCGTTCCTCGCCGGCCGCTACGACGCGTGGCGTGCCGAGGTTGCGGCCTCCGGCGACGCCGACCTTCTCATCCGCGACCCGCGTACCTAGCCGGTACGCTACCCGGTGACGTCCCAGTCGAATACGTTCCAGCCGTGCTCTTGGCGGATGTTCGGCGGCAGGACGCCGGTCACCTGCTTTGCGGCCGTGATGACGGCTTGGTTCCAGTAGAGCGGGACCACTGGCAGGTCCGTGAGTGCGATCCGGAGCATGTCCGCGGTAATGGTAGCGCGCTGGTCTTCTGGGATCGTCCCGCCGAGCCGATTGATGAGGGCGTCCATCTCGGAGTTGCTGTAGGCGCCCTTGTTGCCACCGGCGTATCGATTCGCCGGCGTGCTGATGTCGCAGGTGCACAACCGAGTCGTGTCGAAGTTCGTGTACGTGGTCGAGGTGAACTCCCAGCCCGGGTGCAGCGAGCGGTACTCCCGGTCGCTTGCCCGCTGGGGCGTCACGATCAAGGGATTGACCTGCACGCCCACCTGCTGCCACATATCCCGCAGAATATTGAGCTCGGACTCAGCCTCGCCGGAGGGGGTGTCGCGCACCTCCATCTCGAACCGCTCGCCCTGCCCGTTCACGAGAATTCCATCCGAGCTCTTCCGCCAGCCAAGGCTCTCCAGCTCGCGCCCCGCCCGGGCTGGATCATAGGGGTACTGGATGATCGCGTCGCGGAACGACGGCATCTGGCGGCGGGGGTCGTTCGGCGGAATCCAGCTATCCGCGGCCTGGCCGAACTCGCCGAGCAGACCGCGGGCGAGGCCGTCGCGGTCGATGGCGCGATAGAGCGCCTGGCGCACGCGCACGTCGCGGAGCGCGGCTGGCTTCACCACCACCTCGCTATCCGGCCGGAGCTGCGCCGAGAGGATGTCCGGCCGCCCATCCGGGCCGACGAGCACGCGGTTGCCGGTGCCTTCCCAGCGCCGCTGGATCTCAGTGGCCTGGTCTACGTTGAGCACGATCGGCAGGTGGAGGTCGATGGTGCCAGAGAGAATGTTAGCGACCAGGCCATTCGTATCGGGATAGAAGCTGTAGAAGACGGTATCGAGCTTGGGTCGGCCGAGAAAGTAGTTGTCGAAGCGGGCGAACTCCATCGAGGAGCCGGAATCCCACTTCACCAGCCGGTATGGACCCAGACCAACGAACTCGGTGGTCCAGTACGGGCTGTTGTGGAACCGATCGAGCTTATCGTCGACCAGCGCTCCCAGGATATGCCGAGGGAAGGGCACGAGCCCCGGCTCGGTGGCCAGTGCGTAGGTGCGATTCCAGCGGATCACCAGGGTGCGGGGGTCCGGGGCCGACGCCGACGCCATGGATGAGAGCGCCGGCGGAGCCGAGAGCTGGAAGCTGGGGTTGTGGAACAGCTCGAACGTAAAGACGAGGTCGTCGGCAGTAAGCGGGGTGCCGTCGTGCCATTGCACGTTCGGACGGAGCTTCCAGACCGTCTCCATAGTGCCATCGGGGTTCACGGTCCACGTGCCGCGCTCGGTGGCGGGCAGCGCTTCGGCGAGGAGCGGGGTGTCCTCCGCCCGGTCGTTGAAGGTCTCGAGCGCCGCGTGCGCGATGTTCAGAATCACCGCCTGTCCCTGTGAGCCAGGGCGCAGGAAGGACTCCGGCTCGCGCTGGGCACCGATCCGCAGCACCTTGGGCGCGCCGGACTGGGTGGTGGCGCCGGATCCTCCCGCGGCATCACCCGTGGTGCCGGTCGAGCGGGAGGGCGCGGACGTGCACGCCGCGGCCAGCAGGACGAACCCGGTGACGATCGACAGCGCCGTGCGGCTCATCATTGCTTCCTCCCGGTACGCGGAGGTGGTGCGTTCCGGTTACTGCACGTCCCACAGATACGCATTGCGGGTGAAGGTGCCGAAGTACTGCGCCGCCTCCTCGCCGCCATCCTGATCGTCGAGCGCCGCGACGCCCTTGCGCACGCCGAGCTGCTCCGGCAGGAAGTAGAGCGGCATGAGCGGGAGCTCCGCGGCAACGAGGTCAGAGATTCCCTTCATCGTTTGCAGTTGGTCCTGCAAGGTGAGGCTGGCCTGGTAGCGCTCGATCGCGGTCCGCATCGTCGGATCGTCATAGCCACCTCGGTTGCCTACCCAGCGGGTCGCCGCGCTGGCTGGCGGCCCCAACAGGCGGCCCAGGATCGCGTCGGCGTTGCCCTGCGCCGTGAGATCCCACCCCGGGTAGCCGGCGCGGTACTCTGCGTTCCGCACCTGGGCTGCGGGGACGACCGCCTCGTCGACTTGCAAGCCGAGCTTGCGCCAGTTGTCCGCGATGGCGGCAACGTCGCGCTCGAAGCCCGGCGTCGTCCAGATCGCCGTGTGAAAGACCCGCCCGTCGGCACTGCTATGGAAGGCGCCGTCTGTGCCCTGCGTCCAGCCAGCATCCTGGAGCATCGCCTTCGCCCGGTTGGGATCGTACGCGTACTTCCGGAGTGAGTCCTTTGTCGACGCATAGAGCTGATCGCCCGGCGGCAGCAGCGAATAAGCGGCGAGCTCCCGGTGCCCGTTGAGGAGCCCTTCGGCCAGCCCTTCGCGGTCGAGCATGCCGTACAGCGCGGCGCGCACGTTCACGTCGAGAGTGGCGGGCTCGATCTGGACGGACGGGCGCACCTGCGGCGCCATGAACCAGGTGAGCCCGGGCTTGAGGTACACCGTGCCCTGGCCGGTGCTGTCCCAGCGGTCCTTGAGCTCGAAGCCTTGCTGCACGCTGAGCGCGATGTCCGGGAATAGGTCCACGGTGCTGGAGAGCAGGTTCGCGAAGAGCGTGTTCGTGTCGGTATAGGTCTGGATACGCACGACGTCCACCTTCGGCTTGCCGAGGAAGTAGCCGTCATTGGCCTGGAATGCCATGCCCGATTGCGGGTCGAAGGAGGTCAGACGAAACGGGCCGAGGTGCACGTACTCCGAGGTCCAGTACGGCAGGTTCACCACGCCTTCGGGGTTCTTGTCTTGCAGGTACTTCTGGTACGCGCTGATGAGCAGGTGCTCCGGCTGGGGCCAGAAGGCGCGGACGCCGAGCCCGGCGCCCTGATAGAACGGGCCCTTGAAGTTGATGACGAACGTGTTGGCGTCGGGCGCCTCGACCGACTCGATGCGATCCAGCGCGTCGCGTTGGACCGTCGGCAGCCCCTTGTCAGAGTTGAACGTATACGAGAAGAGGAGGTCCTGGGAGGTGAAGGGGACGCCATCCTGCCAGGTCACGTTGTGGCGCAGGTTGTACGTCACGCGCATGCGGCCGTCGGGCAGGATGACGATCGAGCCATCGTCAAAGCTCGGCACCTTCTCGGCAAGCCGGCCGACCGGCGCCCGCGTGTGGACGTCGGAGGTGATCAAGCCGTCGGAGTGGATCTCGGTGGTGGAGAGCCAACCTCCGGAGGTGGTGGTGTTCCCCATCACGCCCATCGCCTGCACCGGTGCGGTAACGCCAATCGTGATCGTCTTGGTCCCCGTCCGCGGCGCTACCGGCTGCCCGCCGGTTGCTGGCGCGTTGGGAGCGGCCGCTGGGGATGACGCGGGCGTTGCCGACGTGCAGCCCGCGAAGCTGCTTGCGAGGAGCAGGGCGAGTGCGTATGGCGCGATTCTGGGTGCGTTTCGCATGCGCTTCACCTCGCTCACAGCTCGTAGAGCGTCTGCGGGCGGGTCCCGAGTCGCTCTGCGCCGTTCTTGCGCACCACCACCGAGTCGCCCCAGCCATAGTACGACGGGTTGTCCCCGATGACCACCGACGGCTTCACGATCATCACGCAGTTCTCGTCGATGGTGCCGTTGAGCAGCTCGGGCGTCTTCGCGAGGTAGGTGCCGGGGCCGTCATCGCCGGTCCCGCGGCCGTGCATGGTGAGGTGCGAGCGGGCGCGGCCGCCCAGGCCCGTGCGCTCCGCTGCCTCCAGCAGCTCGCCAACGGTCACGCCCGGCTTCATCTTGTCGAGCACGTGGTCGAAGGCCTCGTAGGCGACCTTGATGCCCTCTTTGTAGTCGGGGTGGGCTGGCCCGATGGAGAAGCTCTGATCGATCTGCGCGATGTAGCCGCCCCAGCGGCCCTCGATCTCGATGACCAGCGCGTCGCCAAACTGGAACTTGCGGAACGAGGGCTGCTCCACTCGGTGGTAGGTGTTGCCAAAGGGCCCGCTGATCCACCCGAACATCGGCTGGAAGCTGCCGCCCGCACTGGCGTTGGCGTAGCACATGCGGGCGAACACCTCGCGCTCCGCCACCCCGTTATGAGCGTAATCGATCACCGCCCGCATCGTCGTCTCGGCGATCTCGACGCCCTTGCGGATGAACTCGATCTCCTCTTCGCTCTTGTGGTAGCGCGCCTGGCCGATCACCGGCGTGGCACTGACGAACTTGGCGTTGGGGAATGCGGCCTTGATGATCTCCACCGAATGCCAGTTGACCTCGCCCTCGTCGGCCCGTGAGTGAGCGTAGAACGAGGACGTGAGCCCCGCGATGCCGATGACGCTGCGTTCGTAGCGAGGATGCTCCTTGATCCAGTTGACGATCGTCTTGCCGCCGGTGCCGCGCGGCGCGGCCTGGATGTCGGAGAACCAGTTGGACGAGGGCCACACCCCGCCCCGGCTGTGCCAGGCAGTGACCTCGCCGTCGATTCCGAAGGCGACGGTGCTCTCGTCCGAGTTCTCGCCGAGCTGCGTCAGATAGCGTGGGTCCGCGGCGCCGCGGTCGTGGCTATGGGTGCCGGGCAGGCAGACGATGAGGTCGATGCCCTCCTGCGCCATGAGCTCGCGGACCAGTTTCCAGCGTCGGTCGCGCTCCGCCAAGGAAAAGACCGCGTTGCTCCACTCCGGGCTCCACTGCTCTGCCATCGCACCATCCCCCCAGCCCCTTGGACTCTGAGGGATATGTGTACCACGCTCCGACCAGTTGTCAACCTTTGGCGCAGAAGTCCGGACCCGGGCGGGAAGGGGCTACAGGGCAATGGCGCTCAAGGTGAGAAGAAGTCATCCGCCGCAAAGCCCCCGATCCGGGGCCCTTCGATAATCTCAGGGCGAACGGACCGGGGGAGCGGCCTATCGGTCAGTCGTCGCCGTATTCCCACTCGAAGTTGCGGTCGCGGTAGGCCTCGTCGGGCATGACGGACTTCAGGCCTCGCTTCGCCAGTTCGCCTTCGAACCGCTCGCGGACCGCGGGGTCCTCGTCGGGATACTCGATCTGGTCCTGCGCGCGATTCTCGATCCGCTCGCCCGAGCTCGCCAGTCCGCGCGGCGGATGGATCGCCAGGTAGCGGTCCGGGTGCTCGCTGACATTGAAGTGCTGGTGGAACCAGCGGAAGGGCGGCACGAAGCAGCTCGCCTCGTGCCACGGGATGACAACCTTTTCGCTGTCATTCCCGGGCCACATCATCGAGTAGCCCTCGCCGGCGGGGATCACGATCACGAACGCGGGGCCGTGGCGATGGCCCTTCTTGTAGCTCCTGGGTGGGAAGACCGACATGTGCGCCGTCATCGGCGAGCCGGGGAACTCCACGAACACGGCGGTTCCGCCAGCGCCGCGGCCGTAGAACGGCACCAGCTTGTCCCATGCCCGCATGTCCGGGAAGAAGTTGCCGGACCACGTCTGGCGCACGCGGCCACCGGCCGCAGCGCGGTCGAGCGCGCGGGCGGTCGAGTACAGCTCGCCGTCGGGCGGGTTCATGCGGGCGGGATCGATGATCGGGTTGTTGAAGAAGAGATTGGGGTTCGGCATCACCGACATCGCGAGAGGCAGGTAACTCGAGTGCAGCAGCCGGACGGGCCGGTTCCCCGAGGTGTTACTGAGCTGGTATTCGTGGTTCGCTGGCACCAGGAACATGCTGTGGGTTTGCCACTCGAACGTCTTCTTGGCGCTGGTATCCACGCCCTGCACGCTCGTGATGCCGCGTCCGTCCAGCACGTAGATGCACTCGTCGACCGCTACCTTGAAGGGCGGGGTCGTCGCGCCCGGCGCGACCTCCGTCACGTAGCAGCCCGTCACACCCTGCTGGCCTGCTAGCTGTAGGAATGCCGCATCGCAGCCGCGGTCGTCCCAGCGGCCGAGCGAGATCGTGCGCAGATCCTCGACGTAGTAGCCTTTGTAGATCGGGACGTCGAGCGACTCGATCCAGCGGTCGTAGTATGCGTAGCTGGTGGCCGAGCTATCCTCGAACGAGGTTGGCTGCAAGGTGATGACTGCCATGGGTGGCACCCCTTCCGCGCGGTCTGCTAGCGCCTTAGTACCACCCCGCAGCTACGCGCGTCAATGGACGATGTATCCTCGCCTCGTATGGGTGGCCACGCGGGGTTGTAGGGGCGAGGCATTCCTCGCCCAAGGCTCCGACATGGGCGCCCGCGACCGGCATCGTTGCCCACGGTGGGTGGGCGAGGCGTGCCTCGCCCCTACGGGCCGGCGGGGCCGGGTTGACGGGGCCGGGTTGACGGGGCCGGGCCGACGGGGCCGGGCCGACGGGGCCGGGCTGGCGGGGATACGATGCGCGGCTGATCAGGGGCGGGGGCCCGAACTCAGTGCAGGAGAACCAGCGATGAAGCTCGTGACATTCTCAGTGAACACCCCGGTCGGCGAGATGCGACGGCTTGGTGCCCTGCTCGACGGCACGTTCGAGGGGCCGATCGTGGACCTGACCGCGGCTTATGCGACCTTTCTGGCGACCGAGACCGACGAGCCCACGCCGCGTGAGCTGGCGGCGCTCCGCACCCCGCCGGACATGATCGGCTGGCTCAGGGGCGCGCATCGCTCGCGTGAGGCCGCCGACCAGGCGCTCGATTTCGTGCGGCGGCGCACGCACGCCACCGTCGGGCTCGACGGGGCGCGCTTGACCTATCGGCGGGAAGACGTGCGGCTGCTCGCGCCGCTGCCGCGGCCAGCCTCGATCCGCGACTTCTCGATCTACGAGGAGCACATGTCGCTTGCCGAGCCGCCGAGTCCAAAGCGACCAGCCTGGTACCGCTACCCTCCCTACTACAAAGGAAATCCGGACTCGATGATCGGGCCGGAGGATCCGATTCCCTACCCGTACTACACGAAGAAGCTCGACCTCGAGCCGGAGATCGGCATCGTCGTGGGCCGGGCGGGGCGCAACCTGACGATCGAGCAGGCGCGAGCCCACATCGCCGGCTACACGATCTTCATCGATTGCAGCGCACGCGATGGCCACGAGCGCGAGCCGCTCGGCCCGTCGAAGCGCAAGGACTTCTGCAACGTGCTCGGCCCGTGCCTGGTGACCGCTGACGAGCTGGACGACATGAACTTGCGCGTCCGGGTTATCGTCGACGGCGAGGTGTGGTTCGACGGCCATAGCGGCTACAAGCGGAACTTCACGGCCGCGCAGCTCGTCGCGTTCGCCTCCGACAACGAGACGTTGCAGCCCGGCGACCTGCTCGGCACCGGCACGGTGGGGCTCGGCTGCTCGATGGATATCCACAAGTGGCCGCAGGTCGGCCAGACCTTCACCGTCGAGATGGAGGGGATCGGCTCCCTTACGCATCGGATCGTGGCGGGCGATCAGGTCGTGGATTACGTGCTGAACGGCATGGACGGCCTTGTGCCGGTGCCAGAGTCAATGGTTGCGGGCAAGCAGTAGCGCCGGCGTTGGGGGCGGCGCCTCGGTACCCAGCCGCCTCGATGGAGGCGGGCGGGCACCGGTCCTGCGATCGACTGCTTCGGAAATAGATTTCTTTGCGTCGGTGGCGCCCCGCTGGGGCATGACGACTTATGATGAATGGGGCACGGGTTCCTGGCGTGATAGTGGCAGCGCGGTGCCTACCAGCGGTTCCTGGACCGGCTCAGGCTGAGCGGGGTGCGGGGGCTTTGGCCCGTGCTTCGGCGAGGGCCGGCAGCTCCTTCGTCGAGGTGGTGCGCATCTCGACTCGCGCATGGCCATGCTGGCTGCTCTCGTCCGCCTGCGGAAACATCGGGTGCCGGAAGTACAGCACGAAGCGCAGGAACCCATCGCCGCCGGTGATGCGGTGCGCGATGCCGCGTGGCACGTAGCCCATCTCCAGTGGGTCCAGCTCGTGGTTGCCCCACTCGGTCTCGTTCAGCGCGTGCCCGCGGAACTGGAACCACAGCTCGTCGTCATCCGCGCCGCGGTGGAAGCCATTCTGCTGCCCCTCGGTGTTGTAGGCGTCGGTGCGGAAGTCCTGGCCCTCGTAGTGCAGCGGGGCGCGGGCGGTGCCTTTACCGGTCATGCCGGTGAAGTAGTCGAAGATGCGGGTGACCGAGATGTCGCGGCCACGCTGCGCAGTCGCCGCCCCGACGAGGCGGGCGTGGTCCCGCTCGATCACGATCGGCTCGAGGACGCCGCCGAAGAACTCCGTCACCTCGAGGATCTTCCCCTGCCGCGCCGGAAACGCGACCGGCTGACCATTGACCGCAGTGCCGTCAATCTGCGCCGCGAACTCGGTCTCCGTGTACGGGTTCTGGGGATCGACCTTCGGCTGCACCGGCTTGCGCAGCTTGACGACCATCTGACGGCACTCGGTCCCGCCGATGACCCGGTAGGCGACGCCGGCCGGGATGTGGAGGCAGTGGCCAGTCCCAATCTGGAATTCGCCCATCTCGGTCTCGATGCCCGCATGCCCGGTGTACTGGAAGATCAGCACATCGTAGTCGGACGGACGATGGAAGGTGGCTTCTGGGCCGTACACGTAGTGCGCCTCGATGAACGCGTCCTTCCCCTTCCACACCAGCACTGGCTGACTTCCCGGCGCGTTCGTGTAGCCGCGGAAGAGGTCCGCCATGCGGATGCGCGGCATAGGGCGGCCGCCGCTGCGCTGCGTGCCGACGAGCTCGTCCTCATCGCGCTCGAACCAGATCGGTGCTGGATCGTCCCAATGGGTCATGAACTCGCGAACGGTGTTCCCCATGTGTGCCTCCCTTGCCAACACGTCGGCCGCTTGTATCTCGCCAGACCAGCTTGGGTCAATGTACTCCCGGGCAATGGGCCGTGGATACTGCGTTCCCGAAGCACGCCGCCAGAGGATCCGCGAATCGCGCGTAGGCGCGCTCGGCGCAGTGATAGAATCGGCGCAAGAGCGCGCTGAAGGAGGCCACGATGGCCAGTGCGGAGCTGAATCAACAATTGACGCAGGTCGGGCCCGGCACGCCCATGGGCAAGTTGCTGCGGATGTACTGGCACCCGATTGCGGCCGCGAGCCAGTTGGATGAGGATCCAGTTCGTCCCGTGCGCCTGCTCGGCGAGGACCTTACCCTCTTCCGCGCGGAGTCCGGCCGGCTCGGTCTGATCGGCGCCCGCTGCGCCCATCGCGGGATCTCGTTGGCCTACGGGATCCCGCAGGGCGACGGCTTGCGTTGCGCCTACCACGGCTGGGTCTACAACAGCGAAGGGCACGTGGTGGACATGCCCTTCGAGCCCATGTGCATCCCGTTTAAGGTGCCGGCCTACCATGTGCAAGAGCTTGGCGGCCTCGTCTTCGCGTACCTCGGTCCGGATCCGGCGCCGCTGCTTCCGCGCTGGGACCTCTACATTCGCGACGATCTCGACAAGGAGATCAACATCATCCCGCTGCCGTGCAACTGGCTGCAGTGCATGGACAACTCGCTCGATCCGGCCCACTTCGAGCATCTGCACGCGGTGTACGGCAACTACGTCAACAAGAAGCTTGGCCGCCCGCCGGCGATGAATCCGGCGCGCCACCTGAAGATCGATTTCGACGTCTTCGAGTACGGCATCTACAAGCGTCGCCTGGTCGAGGGCGACCCCGAGGACTGCGACGATTGGACCACCGGCCACCCGATCCTCTTTCCGAACATCCTCGCCCAGGGCGACCACGGCCGCATGAATTTCCAGATCCGCGTACCGGTCGACGACGAGCACACGCAGGAGGTGCGGTACATCGGCGTGCCGCGTAAGCCGGGTGCCGCGCCGCGTGAGCAGATTCCGGTCCGCCATCTGACGCCGTTCAACCCGGATGGCCGCATCGTGGCCGACCAGATCAACAAGCAGGATTGGCTCGCCTGGATCGCGCAGGGGCCCATCTCCGACCGCACCACCGAGCATCTGGTGACTTCGGACAAGGGCATCCTGCTGTACCGGAAGGTGCTGCTGGAGAACATCGCGAGGGTCGAGCGGGGCGAGGACCCGATGGGCGTGATCCGCGACCCCGAGGTCAACGAGCCGATGATCTCGATCCGTCGTGAGCGAACCGGCTACACGCAGTTCTGGACGATGGATGGCGAGGAGCGACGCCCCGATCGGGTGATCGCCCGCTAACTGAAGAGCGAGGCGCCTCATGCGGGTCGTCGACGTCCACGCGCACTTCTATCCGCCCGCCTACTTGAAGCTGCTGGGCCGCATCGTCGAGAACGACAGCTCCGTGTGGGGCAAGGCGGTACAGCAGTTGCTGGCCACCAGGCTCACCGTCAACCCGCGCATGGTGGACATCAGCGCGCACCTCGACGATATGGACCGCGAGGGTGTCGAGGTGCAGGCGCTCTCGCTCTCGATCCCGCACGTCTATTTCGACGACGAGGCTGACGCCGTCGAAGCCGCGCGCATCGTGAACGAGACGCTCGCCGAGCTATGCGCGCAGTACCCGACGCGGTTCAAGGGGCTCGCGGTGCTGCCACTCCCCCATGCGGACGCGGCAATGAAGGAGCTCGATCGCGCCATCGGCACGCTTGGGCTCCACGGCGTGACGCTCGGCGGCAACGTGAAGGGGCGCCATCTGGACAACGAGGCGTTCCTACCCGTGTACCGCGAGATCAACCGCCGCAGCCTGGCGGTGCTCTGCCACCCGATGATCCCGCCGGGCCAGGAGGAACTGCTCGACTACAGCCTCGGTTCCGCGCTCGGCTACCTGCTGGACACCGCGGCTGGCACGCTGCGGCTCGTCTACAAAGGCGTGTTCGAGGAGAACCCGGACATGCGCTTCATCGTGCCGCACCTCGGCACGCTGCTGGTCGGCGCCTGGGAGCGGATTCAGAACCCGCGCCCTGAGGCTGGGGGGCGGCTCAAGCGCCCATTGCCCGAGTATCTTCGCGGGCTCTACTACGACAGCGTCAACCTGCACCCGCCCACCTGGGAGGCTGCCCTGCAGACGATTGACGTGAGCCACGTGGTCTTCGGCAGCGACTACCCGTTCGTTCCACCGGGCAGCGCCACCCGCGGCATCGACCTCATCAACGATCTCCGCATCAACGACGAGCAAAAAGCCGCAATCTTCCACCGCACCGCCGACGCCATCCTTCGCTGAAGCGGCCGCGAGGAATGTCCGGTGGTGCCTGACCACGGCTTTGAAGCCATCGACTATTTGGGACGCACAATCCGGCTCGACCACGCTAACTGGGAGAGGCACCGGTCGCGACGTCCGGAGGTCGTCCCCTATCATGACAAGATCCCGCAAGTTCTGCTGGAACCAAATGTGGTGGTCGAATCGGCCGGATCGCGATACTACTACCGGCGGGGCATTGGAGCGGGCAAGTTTGAAGGAGTTTATCTCAAGGTAGTCGTTGGCTCCATTGATGGCGTGATTCGGACCGCGCACTTTACCAGGACGATCGACCAGAATGGGGATATCGTCCACGTTCAGAACCGGCGGTAGGCGGGTAGGAATTGGAACCACTCATCGATCTCGCAGCGGAGCAGCGGGAGCGTCAGAAGTTCTTCGGTGAGATTCTCGCTGCAAACCGGGATCTGGGTGAACGTCTCAAATCGTTGGCGGTATCGGCGTTCTACGATCCCGAAGACGATCTATATGGGATCGTCATTGGTCGCCCGCAGGAAGCTCTGACCGAAAGCGTGCACAATCGCCTGTACATCCGGCTGGATCCCGCAACACTGAAAGTCGTTGGGATAGAGATTCCGGATCTGACGGCCCGCCTGTCTGATGACGACGGGATTCGGCGGTTATGGGCAGACTCGCGTCACCTGCTGGGACCAACAGATCCAGCCGCCGACGCTGCCGTCGAGCCACAGGAGCGCTTCGCCGCGGAGTTGCGGGATCTCGTTCCTGCGTGAACTCGGGTGCACCATGTACGGTGGTCAGTGTAGTGGTTGGTTCACTCGCTTCTGCTCGACCATCCGAGTTGTCGCCCCTCAGAGGTTCGCTTTCCCCCGCCCCTCGCCCCGCGCGGCGACGAGCATCTCTTCCTGGCGGCGCTGGGCGATCTCGCGTGAGCCGGGGCGGTACTCCTGCCATGCGCGCGCCGCCTCGGAGTCGCTCGGCACGTAGCGGTCGCCCTCCTTGACTCGGGTCGCCGAGAACGCGATCAACTGGTTCTGCTCCGGGTCGCGGAATACGTTGATCGGGTCGCCCCCGGCCTCCACGATCGCGATCTGCTCCTCCAGCAGTTGCCGCCACATCGCGATGCCGCGGTCGCCGGCGCCGAGGTGCTCCTTGCTGCGATCCCAGATCGGCCCTTGCGTCACCCACGCCATGCTGTCGTGGCTCGGGTAGGTGCGCATGTGGAAGTCGCCTCGCTCGTCCCACAGCGTTTCCACGTATTCGAGCGACGGCTCCTCGGTGTATGGATCGGTCGTGCTGCCGTCCGGTGAGGGGGTGAACCCGATCCAGATCACCTGGGTGTGGGTGTCGTCGATGGGGATGCGCAGGTGCATGTCGATCGGCATGGTGCCATCGTGCGGGTTGAAGCCGTTGCGCCCCTCGGAGTGGTGCCGCAGAATCGTCGGAAAGACGGCTGGGTGGCCCGGCTCTTCGTAGGTGTTCAGGCCATCGCCGCCATAGATCCGCTTCTTGCGAATGCCGTGCGCGAACGGCTCGAAGTCGTAACCGGTGATAGGCCGGTAGTTGTTCTGCTTGGTGATTCCCTTTTTGAGGAGAGTATGGCCATGCAGATAGTAGACGTGGGTCGGGTCGAGCGAGTTCTCCTCGGCCTGCAACCAGTTGCAATCGATGACCGGCTGCACCTGGATGTGATGGATGCCGTCCTCGCGGGCGAACACGTCCCAGCGTGGCAGCAGCGGCGTTGGCGCCGGGCCCAGGTAGGCGAAGAGCAAGCCCGCGATGCGCTCCACCGGGTAGGCCGCCTGGTGCACCACGTGCTTCATCATCGACTCGGCGGGCTCGAACGGCTGCTCGATACACTTGCCGCTCTTGTCCCACACCCAGCCGTGATAGGCGCAGCGCAGGCCGGCATCCTCGACGAAGCCGTAATAGAGGGAGCACCCGCGATGGCCGCACTGCTCGGCCACCAGGCCGTAGCTGCCGTTCGGCTGGCGAAAGAGCACCAGGTCCTCGCCGAGCAGCCGCACGCGCTTCGTCGGTCGCTCCGCCGTCAGCTCGGCGGCGGGACAGAGCGCGTGCCAGTACCGGCGCAGCAGCTCACCGCCCGGTGTGCCCGGCCCGACCCGGGTCAATCGCTCATTCGCCTCTTTGCTCAGCACCATGACCCTCTCCTCAAATCCTCTGGCGACCGGCCGTGCCAGTGTATTGGTTACTGCTTTACGTCCCATTCGTGGGCGTTCCACGCTGGATTCTGCGCGTCTGGCCCGATCAGGCGGTTGGCGATCATCGTGGAGTCGACGGAGTAGTCGAGCCCGATGACCACGATGTTGCGCGTCATATGGCTGATCGCCTGGGCGAGAACCTGATTGCGCTCGACCTCGGGAATAGTCCTGACGTAGCGGTTGATGAGCGCGTCGAACTCCGGGCTGCTGTAGCGTGTCCGGTTCGTGCCCCGATATCCGTTCTCAGCCGAGGGCGTCGCGGTACTGAGATACTCAGAGAGCGCGTCGGAGCCGCCCGGCTGGCGCACCACCTCGAATGCCGGGCGCGTGGCGCGGAATTCCCGGTCGTTGGCGAGCTGCGCGCCGAAGATGAACTGCTTCGTGTTGATGCCGGCGCGCTTCCAGAAGTCGGCGACGGCGGGCACCATCTTCTCTTGCAAGGCGTCGCCCTCGCGGGCGCGGATCTCGATCTCGAGGGACTGGCCGGCGGCATCGCGGTACATCCCATCTGGTCCCTTGGTGAGCCCCATCCCATCCAGGATCTGGGTGGCCTGCCGCGGGTCATAGTCGAACTTCGCGACGCTTGGATCGACCGCAGCGTACTCTGGCTGGCCGGGACCGATGAGGCTGTGCGCGGGGGACGCCATGCCGGCGAGGATGCTGTCTGACAGCTCCTGGCGATCGACGGCGCGCATGAGCGCCTCGCGGAAGGCCACATTGCCGAGGATGGCCGGATTCGGGTCGATGAACTGGGGGAAGACGCCCACGAAGTTGCCGGCTTGCGTCGCCTCGAGGTGCCCGTCCTTCCAGCGGTCTCGTAGCTGCACGCCCCAGTCGATATCCAGCCGACTGTTGAGCGTCAGCTCGACCGTACCCGCCAGGATGTTGGCTGCGATGGTGCTCGGATCGGCCATGAAGCGGACCTCGACCTCGTCGAGCTTCGGCCGGCCGAGCGCGTAGCGGTCATTGGCGCGTGCCAGCAGGTGGCTGCCCTCGACGTACTCGGCCAGCTTGAACGGGCCGAGCCCGACGTAGCTGCTCGTCCAGTACGGCTGCTGCGTGAGCGTGGTCGGGTCCTGCTGAAATGCCGCCCCCAGCAGGTGCCGGGGCAACGGCATGATCCGCAGCCGGGAGGTGGGGGCCGTGGCGAACATCGCATCGGCGCTGATAAAGGGTGACTTCCAGCCCAGGGTGAAGGTCTGCGGATCCGTCGCGTCGACGCGATCGATCAACGACTAGGCTGCGCCGGTGACGTACCCGGAGCGTG
>JAXDLH010000079.1:0-4117 GCA_034666705.1 Chloroflexota bacterium | reverse complement strand
CCTGCACGGGATACGCGGTGATGCGGAAGGGGATGCACATCGGCTCGAAGGGCATGTCGACCACGTGGCCCTCGTGGTCGTAGACCCAGCCGTGGTAGGCGCAACGCAGCCCGTGCTCCTGGGGGATCCCGTAGGCCAGGGAGATCCCGCGATGGGCGCAACGCTGGGCGACGAGCCCGAGGGCGCCGCTGGCGTCGCGGTAGAGCACGAGATCCTCGCCGAGCAACCGCACTGGCCGCACCGGGTCCTCGTCCAGCTCACTCAATGCGGCGATCGGGTGCCAGTGTCGCCGCAGCATCTCGCCCATCGGCGTGCCGGGCCCCACCCGCGTCAAGCGATCGTTCGTCTCCTGCGTGGCCATCCGCTTGCTCCTCGTTGGTGTTTGAGGCCATTGTACGCCGGCCTTCGACGCCCCGGAGCAACTCTGGTACGTCTACATCATGCGCCTGATTACCCATCGATCACCGATCCCCTGTGAAAGATGCCGCTCAGCCGCAGTCGCGCCTGCGGCGCATTGTGCCGACGCCTGCGACTCGTCTACACTGCTCTACCGTCGCATCCGAGAGGCCCCCTTGGCAGCCATTGGCGTATCGCCCGAGATCGGTCATTCGCACTGGCCCCGCCTTCGTGTGCGCAGCCATTGGCAGCAGCTTATCCGTCCGACCCTCGGCGTGGTCGCCGTCGTGGTGCTCAGCGTCGCCCTGGCGCTCGCGCCGATCGATTACCGTGCCCTCGGCGAATATGGGTATGTGGGAATCTTCGCAGTCACGCTGGTCGCCACCGCGACCTTCTTCCTGCCGGTGCCCTATATGGCGGCGATCGTCATCGGCGGCTCGTTTCTCGACCCCATCCTCGTGGCGCTCGTCGCCGGGGTGGCGGCGACCATCGGGGAGTTGAGCGGCTACGTCGTCGGCGCCACCGGTCGGAACTTGCTGCCGCACAATCGCGCCTATGTGATGGTCGAGCGCGCCATCGCCCGCTTCGGCGGCCCGGTGATCTTCCTCGCCGCAGCGATTCCAAACCCCGTGTTCGATTTCATCGGGATCATCGCCGGCGCTACCCGCCTCCCGCTCTGGGTGTTCGCGCTCGGCTGTTTCAGCGGCAAAACCGTCCGCTTCTGGATCGTGGCCAGCGCCGGTGGCGCGATTTTCGCCTGGCTCACCGGCGGGACGATAGGGAGTCTGTGATGGCTGCTCAGGGATGGGAGTATCTCGAGGTCTACGTCTTTCCGGACCCCGAGGAGTGGATGGACAGCACCGGGCGCGTCGGGAAGATGCCAATGGTGCAAAGCCGGACGGCATCATACCGCTGGCCGACGAGCGTCGAGGCGCTGAACACTCTGGGCGCCGAGGGCTGGGAACTGGTCAGCACGGTCACAGCGGGCCAGGGCTACCGCCTGCTGCTCAAGCGCCCCCTCGATGCGGACTAGCCCGGGCCGCAGCGTTACGCTATATCAACGTCCCAGCGACTGGTCCAGCCGTCGCACCAGCCGGAGCAGCCCGCGCTGCTCCGATGGTAAGAGCACCTTGAACTGGGCAGCAATCAGCGCTTCGTGCCGGGGAATGACGCGCTGGTAGAGTGCGCGTCCCGCCGCGGTCAGAAACAGCCGCTTTGACCGGCCCTCCGGTTGGCGCTCCAGTAGCCCGCGTCCCTCCAGGCGTGTGAGCAGTTGCGTCACGTTTCCCTTGGTCACCAGCAAGCCATCGGCGAGTGCTTGCTGGGTAAGTCCCTCGTGCGCGCCGACGTGGGCGAGCACGTCAAACTGCGCCAGGGTCAGACCTTCGGCGCGCAGTTGCTCGGCGACAATGCGGTCGATCTTTTGTACGACGCGCATCAGGCGGAGCCACGCGCGTACCGACGGTCGACGCAGAGGGCGATCAGGCGTGGATAACATGGTCACGCCCAGAGTTTACGTCTGAACGATTTGGACCGCGGCTGAAGCAGCGAACCAGCGCGCGGCGTGGCCCTCATGAGAGTCGGCCTCTAGCCATATACGGCGCTTGCGCCCGTCATTCACAACGCTCACCAACGTGCCGGGTCGAGGTGCTAAGCGGACGGACAGGGGTACACAGTACATAGAGCCCGGATCGGTAGGGCGGGGGCTTGCCCCCGCCCTACCGGGTGCCAAGGTTGGTCGCCGCAATTTGCACTCCAACTCGGTCCACTGGGTTAGCGCGCGCCCACCGCCTCGCGGGTCGGGGTTGCCGAGGCCGGCGCGCGGGGAGAGACATTCAGCACGCTCGCCGTCCCGCCGATGAGGAGTGCCAGCAATTGCCTGGCCCGATCCTCGACCGTGTCGACGTCGGAGTAGCGTGCCCAGTCGAGCCCGGCGCCAAAGATGGCCCAGCTCAACACCGTGGCCGTGGTCTCGGGCGCAATAGGCTCCGCGCCCTCCGCCGGTGGGACTTCCTGCAGCCAGCCCAGCAGAAATGCATGCAGCACCGATTGCAGCTTCGACTGAATCAAGGGCTCGAGGTCGCGATCCGTCGCGCGCTGTGACGCACAACGACCATTGAACTGCGCGACGTACTCAAGCACGGTGACGATCAATATGCGGAGATGGCGGACGCTGAATGCCATATCAGACGGGAGTCGATGCTCCAGCGCCTCCTTGAAAGCGTCGCCGACGAAAGAGTCCAGCAGCCCGTACTTGTCCTCGAAGTGGGCGTAAAAGGTCGCCCGGTTGACCGTCGCCCGCTCAGCGACGTCCTGCACGCTGATCGCGTGAAAGCTTTTCTCGGTGAGCAGTGCGCCGAATGCTTCGATGAGCAGCTTACGCGTGCGGCGCACCCGAGGATCCGACTCGTTCATCATGTCTCCCTTCTCGTTCCCCGACACTTCGCACGATCTGTCGCCTAAGCCACACTCTGCCAGGTTTGTATATTGCGAACCCCTACGAGCGACAGTAGTATCTTATCCAACAGCTGTTTAATTAACAACATATGTGGGACGAAGGCAGGCAGCGTGGCCTGCGCCTCGTGCCGCATCGAGGAGTAACTCATGTCCATTGATCTCGGTCTCTTGATCCTGCGGGTCGTCGTCGGCCTGCTCTTTATCGGCCACGGCACCCAGAAACTATTTGGGTGGTTCGGGGGCTACGGCTTCGGCGCTACCAGCTCGGCGTTTGGGAGCATGATGGGTTTGCGCCCCGCGTCCTTCTGGACGCTCATGGCGGGCGTCTCGGAGGCCGGTGGCGGCCTCCTGCTCGCTCTGGGCCTGCTCAATCCACTGGGCTCAATCGGTATCACCGCGGCGATGTTGATGGCGATCGTGACCATGCACTGGCCGCGCCTGTGGGCTGCAAACAACGGAATCGAGCTGCCACTGGTGTACGCCGTCGCAGCGACGACGGTTGCCCTGGCTGGCACGGGCGCCTATGCGCTGGACGCCGCGCTCGGCATTCAGTTGCCGATGCCGGCCACGTGGGTTGCCGGCTTGGTGCTCGTCGTGCTCGGTACGGTCACCGCGCTGGGTACCGCGCAGCGGCCTCAGCCAGCGGTGGCAGCGGTGCCAGGCGAGGCGACGAGCAGCCAGGCTGCATAGCTCGGCGGCTCTGACGCGCCCGGGGCGAGGACGGGCCCACCCGCGCTCGCCCCGGGCGACGAGGTAGTTGCACCAGGATGCGCGACGCGCACGATCACACCGCGCCACCCGCGCTGGGCTTTCGCCAGGATGTTCCATGTCACCCTGGGCGCGAGGGCGACCGTAGTAGGTAGCATGTAAGACGACGGGCCGCTGAACCCGACACTCGACGAAAAGGAGGGCTATGCCATGAATGTGGCAGAAGGCCAGGCCTGCATTCCCAACATAGGGCCCCGCGAACGGCGCCGGCGCCTCTTATTTGGCGTGGCGGCGGTCGCCGTTGGCGCCATTGCATCCGCCATATTGACATCGACTGGCACGCAGCGCTGGTGGCGGCTGCCGCTCTTCGCGCTCTTCTGGGTCGGTGGCGCTGGCATCTTCCAGGCGAGGGATCAGACGTGCATTCGTCTCGCCGCTGAGGGCCAGCGGAATCTCGACTCGGGCGCCGAATCGATCGAGGATACTACCGAGCTGGCGCAGGTCCGGCATCAGGCCCGCAAGGTGCGACTCGAGTCTGGAGCTCTCGCCGCCGCCC
>JAXDLH010000078.1:0-4552 GCA_034666705.1 Chloroflexota bacterium | reverse complement strand
AACCGGCGCATCCAGTTGCTCTCGGAAGCCAGCGCGCTGGCCGGCCGCGAGCAGGCAGACGAGACTGCGCTCAAGCTGGATGGCTCAGGCGCCGACCAGGCGGACGTCGCAACCGAGGCGTTTGAGCAGGAGCTTGCCGCGGGGCTGGAGCGCGCCGTGCGGGCGCAGCTCGACGACATCGACGCGGCCATCGCACGGCTCGAGATCGGCGAGTACGGGATCTGCGAGGAATGCAAGCAGCCGATCAACCCGGAGCGTTTAGCGGCTCTGCCGCGCGCGCGCCGGTGCCTCAATTGCCAACAGGCGGCTGAAACTGCCATGAAGTTCCACCGCCTGCGCAAGGTGGCATAGCGCAGCAATCGTCACCCGAACGCAGCAGGGACCCCGGACCGCGAATGGTCCGGGGTCCCTGCTGCGTTCGGGTGACGATCTACATGGCGATTGGCAGCACCAGAGGTCGGTCGCCTCGACTCACCTGCGCCTCGAGGCGTGCCCCCGGCTTCAGCTCGCGCGCGAGCCGCTCGAGGTCATCCGCGGACCGCACCACCTGGCCGCCGAGTGCATGAACTACGTCGCCGGCACGCAGACTGGCGCGCTCCGCAGGCGAGCCCGGCCGCACACCGCCCACTTCAGCCCCTTCGCCTCCGGGGACATTGCGCACCCGCAAGCCCAATCCTGGCCGACTTGCAGCGCCAGTCGATGCATACCGTTGGGCCAGCCGCTCGAGCTTCGGCTGGTCGAACCCGACGATGACCTCGTCCCCGACCAAGGTCACGGGCACGCCAAGCTGGCCGCTGCGCTCGTAGAGCTGCTGGGCGGCGGACTGATCAACGGACACGTCGCGCTCCTGGAACGGCACGCTGCGACTGCGAAGGAACTCCTTCGTCTTCCGGCACCACGAACAGGTCGGCGTGGTGAAGATGATTGGCTCACTTGACGGTGCTGACATCGCTCTACTCCGGTTGATCTGCGATCGAGGCACCACCTTCGACGCAAGTGCGCCCGATCGCACGTCTCATTCTTTCTATCATCATAGCAGCGCAGTTGATAGATCAACTATCAAGGATGGCCGGATTCGGCCAGCTTGTGAGCGCGCTACAATAGCCAGCGGTGCGGGAAAACTCGGGATCGCCGCACCCTTTGCTCCGGTGAAACTGCGCGTCAGGAGAATGTGGATGGCTGAGGCCACTGCCCCGCGCGACCTCCTCCGGCCCCACGGTGACGGCGAGCTCGAGATCCGCCTCGGGGGCCAGGGACCAGAAGTACTCCTGCTGCACGGCAGTCACGGCTGGTGGGGATGGGAGCCGGTCCATGAACTGCTCGCCGCCGAGTTCTCGGTCATCGCCCCGTCGCATCCGGGATTCGGCCGCTCGACGCGCGTTCCGGGCGTCGACACGATGGACGACCTCGCTTACTTCTACCTCGATCTCATGGCCGAGATGAGGCTCACGCCCGCGCGCATCGTTGGCTTCGGGCTCGGCGGCTGGCTCGCCGCCGAGATCGCCGTACGCACACCGGATGCCGTCGATCGCCTCGTCCTGGTCGACAGCGTGGGCATCAAGGTGAGCGATCGCGAGACGCTCGACGTCGGCGACCCGTTCGTCCTGGCTGCCGATCCTCACCAGGCAATGCTCTGGCACGACCCAACGGCCCACCAGGCGCCACTGCCCCACCCAGGGATGGAGCCGACGATGCTGGAAGCGATGCTCCGCAATCACGAATCGGCCATGTACTATGGATTTAAACCGTACATGCACAACCCGAAGCTGAAGCAGCGGCTGCACCGGATCAAGGCTCGCACGCTCGTCGTGTGGGGCGCTGACGATCGCCTCGTTACTCCTTCCTACGGGGAAGTCTTCGCCGCCAGCATTCCTGGCGCGCAGTTCGTATCGATCCCAGAGGCTGGCCACTACCCGCATCGCGAGCGACCAGAGGCATTCGTCCCGCTGGCGATCGATTTCTTGCGTTCGACGCGCTGACCGTACGAAGCTATCCATCGAGGAGGCCCCGATGCTTGCCTACCACTTCACTGAGATGCCGTATCCATTCTTCTCACCAGAGCAGGAGAAGGACGGCGGCCCCCGAGTCATCATGCCCAACAGCACGTTCGACCCGCAGATCGGCGCCGACCTCTACAACCGCTATCTCGACGACTACATTTATGCGGACGAGCTCGGGCTCGAGATCATGCTCAACGAGCATCATCAGACCGCGACGTGCACGGACGTTTGCCTCTCGATCTCTGCGGGGGCATTGGCCCGTCAGACCAGGCGAGCGAAGATCTGCCTGCTCGGCAATCCGCTGCCACACCGCGACAACCCGGTGCGCGTTGCCGAGGAAGTCGCAATGCTCGACAACGTCAGTCGAGGCCGCATTATCTCCGGCTTCGTGCGCGGCGTCGGCACCGAGGTCCATCCGGCGAACACGAACCCGGCCCTGACTCGCGAGCGGTTCGAGGAGTCGCACGACCTGATCATCAAGGCGTGGACGACGCGCGAGCCCTTCGCGTGGGAGGGCAAGCACTGGCACTATCGGTACGTCAACGTCTGGCCGCGTACCTACCAGCAACCCCATCCGCCGATCTGGATCACTGGCACCTCCCCCGACAACGTGCCGTGGATCGCCGATCACGAATACACCTTTGCGGTGTTCCTCCTCTCGTACGACGACGCCACGCGGCTGTTCAATATCTATCGACGCCGCACCGAGGAGCTCGGTCTCGCAGAACCCGGCCCGGATAAGTTTGCGGTACTCGCCCTCTGCTACGTCGGCGAGACGGACGAGGAGGCGTGGGACGAGGGTCGCGCAATCCAGTGGTACCTGCAGCGGGTGCGTCACCCGGGCTTCACCAACCCGCCAGGCTTCAACTCGGTGCGCACGCAAATGATGATCATGTCGGGCATCGACAAACCGCGCGGTGACTCGTTCGAGTCGCTGCGTGAAAAGGGGATCATCCTCGCCGGCAGTCCGAAGACCGTGGTCAAGCAGATTAAGGAGTGGCACAACCGGGGCGTCGGCCACCTGCTGCTGATGAATCAGTCCGGCCCCATGGACGCCGCGATGACGCGCAAGAGCATGAAGCTCTTCGCCGAGGAGGTCTACCCCGAGATCAAGGATCTCCCGGCTGTCGAGGTCGATTGGCACAGCATGGACCCATCCCAGGCGCTGTTCGCCTGACCACAGCGCCAGCCCCCACTGGCGCACACCCACCTCGTCCGCGCAGGGCCGCGGCAAGCAGAGCGGGAAAATCCGGTTGCCGCGGCCTTTCGTATCACAGTGGGTGGATCGCGCCCAACTGTTGCGCGGGGTATTCAGGGGGAGCGGCAATGGACGAGAACACGATCCAGAAGTACCTGGTCGAGGAGGAGCTCGATCACTACGCCGACGGCTGGATCAGCCGCCGCGAGTTCATCCGGCGGGCGACGATCTTCGGCGTTGGCACCGCGGCGGCGACGGCGATGGCGGCGTCAGTTGCAGCCCCAGCGCGGGTTCGAGCCGCGCCGTTGGCCCAGGCCTCACCCTTCCACGTCGAACCCGACGACCCAGCGGTGAGCAGCGAGTATGTGTTCTTTACGAGCGACGACGGCGTCACGCTGAAAGCCTACATGGCGTGGCCGAATGGAGCACCAGCCAACAACAGTCTGCCTGGCGTGATCGTCTGCCACCAGAACCGGGGGGCCAACGAGCACATTCTGGATGTGACGCGCCGCTTCGCCAAGCAGGGGTATGTGGCACTGGCGCCCGACCTGCCGTCGCGGTTTGGCGCTGCAACTGACGAGTCAACCCCAGAGGCCGTGATGGCGGCGTACCGTCAGCTCAACTCCGAGCAGAACGCCCGCGACTTCCGTGCGGGACTCGAGTACCTATCCCGCAACTCGTCGGTCGATGCCAGCAAGCTGGCTGCGAACGGCTATTGTTTCGGCGGCGGCGTGATCTGGCGTCTTACGACGATCGCCCCGCAATTGACGGTCGCCGCGCCATTCTATGGGGGTACACCGCCACTCGACCGGATCCCGAACATCAAGGCGGCGGTGCTCGGCGTGTACGCCAGTCTCGACACACGCGGCAACGCAGGCATTCCCGATATCGTGACGAACGCGGATGCGGCTGGCCTCGCGTACGAAATTACCATCTACGGCGAGTCGGAGCACGGGTTCCACGACGACACCCAGTCATCCTACAATCCGGTCACCGCGGTGCAGGCCTGGAAGGACATGCTCAACTGGTTCGCGAAGTACTTGAACCTGCCGGCACCGACGTTTTAACGCGGCGCGTCACCCCCGAGCTGCAGACGACGATCTCCATCGCACCCGTTCGGGGCATGGCTCCAGCGCTGTACTCGGGATGACGCGCCGCTGCTCCCTCGCGACACAAGCTGATAACGACGTCAAGTTTGGCCCGCGGCGGCCGCTATAATCCCGCACATGGATCAACGCACCCGCATCGCGCGTGCCCACCTGGGCAATCGTTCCGGGCGCGGGCGCCACGGTTCCGGCACGCGTCGCCTTCCGGCCGTGCTTCTGGCGACCTCGCTCCTCACCCTCATCACGCT
>JAXDLH010000077.1:0-12796 GCA_034666705.1 Chloroflexota bacterium | reverse complement strand
CGTGCAGCTCGTCGGTGGGGCGCGGAAGCTCCCAGCACCGCCACCAGATGCATGGCTGGTGGTGCAAGGCCCCAGTCAGACCTACTCGATGGCGGGAACACCACAGTGGATCGCTGGACCAGGCGAGCGGTACCGAGTGATTAAGCAGGAGCAGGGCTGGGCCCTGGTGATCTGGGAGGGTGACCTGCCCTCGGCCATGGAGTGGATCCAAATCGACTCGCGCGTACAGATCACCACCAGCGACGGGACGTAGACGCAGCCCACCCGCGGAGCCAGGTTTGGTGGAAGGCGGTACCCGGGTCCAAATGCGCAACCCCACAGCCCCAGCGGACCGGCACGGGTGTCCCGGATTATTGAGGTACCATCACTCGGCAACCGCAGGAGGTACCCGGCTCGAGGCGGCCCGCGAACACTTCCACTGGCCCAGCCGTCCCACCGCCTCGCATGAAGCCCATTGCCGGCCGCTCGAAGGCGGTTTGTCCGTAGGGGCGATGGCTTGCCTCGCCCGCGTGTCCACGATCTTGGTCCTATCGACCGGTTTCCCCGCCTGCGGTGGGCGGGCGAGGCAAGCCATCGCCCCTACCCCGGGCCATGCGTTGCGTCGCAGCGTGTCGCGGCGCCGCCGCGGAGCGTCGATCACCTACACACATGGCAATGGGCTCGAGCATAAGGCGTGTCAGCAGTTCCACCACCTTGAGTTCCGCATCACGCGGCGGCCCCACTGCTACCTGTTGCCGTGCGCTCTTAGGCCGGTGCGACCTCGGGGCTGAGGGCCCCGAGCAGGGCGCCATCCCAGCTCCCGATCGCGCGGCGGTTTTCCGCCTGGACCTGCTCGAGCAGCTCTTTGCGGAGGATCCGCACGTTCTGCGGCGCGCGGACGCCGATGCGCACATGGGCGCCGTCAACGCCGAGCACGACCAGCTCGACATCATGACCTACGATGATGCCTTCGCCCACCCGTCGACTGAGGATCAACATTAGCGACCCACCGCTTCGGACCGCTCGCCAGCCAGTAGGCTCACCGGATGGCGAATCGGATAGCGCTCGTCGGCGCGCACAACCTGCTTGCCGAGCCCACGCTCACGGTTAAGCACGACCGGCGCTCGAAGGTTCGCGGTCACGCCGTGCATCCCCGTTGGCACGGTGAGGATGCAAAGCACATCTGCCTCCGCGCCAGCCTCCAGGTCCAGCAGGTCGAGATCGTCGTCGCAGAGGTTCAACTCGTATTCAGGGGCGATTAGCTGCGCCCCGACCAATAGGAAAACCGCTTCTTGATCCTCGAGCGACTGGAGCCAGCGGAAGGGCAGGAAGCGCGGCTCCTCGACGAGTGCGAAGCGCTCGAGCTCCTCGAAGCCGGGGATCCCCTCCGGAAACGAAAAAACCGCCTCGGTCGCGACCTCCACGGTCTCGACCTGAGCGAATCGCTGGGTTCGTACCCGCATGGGGGCCCTCCTACTTGAGATAGTCGAAAAGGCTCTGCGGGATCGAGCGCGATGCCGCCGCGAGCCCTGCCTGGTACACGGTCTGCCTGAGGGTAAGTGCGGAGATCGCTGCCGTCAGGTCAGTGTCCTGCGTCTTCGAGAGTTGATCGGTAAGCGATACCTGCTGCGATTGCTGCTGGCTCCGCAACGTCTGAATCCAATTTGCCTGCGTGCCCACCGCGGTCTGCGTCTGCGCGACACTCGTAACGGCCGCGTCGATACTGCTGATTGCAGCCTGGACGTTCGCGGCCTGCCCGGAGGTCAGCGCGTCGCGCAGTTGAATGAGCGAGGTGAACGCCGGGTTGAATGTGGCGGGGCCCGGGGTGTTGATCGTAACCGTCGCGTTGTCGGCGACGTCCCGCAGCATTACGCCATTGTCCCCGTTGAACGTCACCGTCGTTGGCGGCCCGGCGTTCAGCGTGAAGGGGTCGGCATCCGTCTTCAAGCCCGCGAAGAGGCGCTGCCCGCCCGATTTGCTGTTCCCGAGGCTCACCGCCTCCTGGATGAGCCGATCGACCTCCACCGCCATCGCCGCACGGTCGCTCGTGCTCATAGTGTCGTTCGCCCCGGCCACGGCGAGCTCGCGGGCGCGCTGCAGGGCCGAAGTCGTGCTCGAGAGTGCGGCGTCAGTCGCATTGAGCCAATCGAGGCTGCGGTCGGTAGTCGTCAGGTGCTGGCCGGATGTGGAGAGCGCACTGGTCAGCGTCAGCGCACGGCCGAATGCAATCGGATCGTCCGCCGGCGCCGCCATGCGCTTGCCGCTCGTAATCTGGTCTTGCAATATCCTGAGCTGGTCGAGATTGCCGTTCAGGTTATGCAGCACTGAGTCGACGATCATATTACTGGTGATTCGCACGCGGCCTCCTAGCGACCGGCCAGGCCAGTCTGGTTGATGAGCGTCTGGAGCATCTCGTCCATGGCGGTGATCACGCGGGCCGCAGCCTCGTACGCTCGCTGATAACGAACCATGTCCACTGCCTCGGCGTCGAGCGATACGCCCTCGACCGACTGTTTTTTCTGACCCATGAACTGCACCAGTGCGGCCTGATTCTCGGCGGCGCCTTCACTCCGCTGCGCGTCGAGCCCGAGCTGGGTAACGAGCGCCGCGAAGCTCGCGGGCGATCCAGTCCCCTGGCCTGATCCGAGCTGCGCGATAGCGAGGGCCGTGCCATTGTTGCCCGCTTGCCCAGCCGCGTTGGCCGCGGCGAGCTTCGTGGGATCCGAGGCGATGACCGGGGCCACGGCGATCGTGCTTGCGTCGGATCCGACGAAAAACGCGCGATTGCTCACGCCGTCCTGGCCGAAGCCGGTAGAGTGCAGGGCATTCACCGAGGTAATGAGCCCATTGGCAATGCTGTCGAGGTTGGCTTGATAGCCCGGTACACGTGTGTCGCGCGCATCGATTACGCCGGAGAGCGCGCCGCTGGCGATCGTCGCCGGTGCGCTGTCTGATGCGAACAGCACCTGGCGCACCGCGCCGGGTGCAGCGGCTACCGCAGCGAGCGGGTCGGTTGTCGTGCCCTGCACGATGGCGCGGCCGCCAAGCAATACGTCGATCGAACCATTCGGTTGTTCGACAGTCGTGACGCCGACGAGCTCGGAGAGCTTGTCAACCAGCAGGTCCCGCTGGTCCCGCAGGTCGTTGGCATTCGCGCCGGCCTGCTCCGCCTTCATGACGTCGAGGTTCAGGCTCGCGATCTGGGTCGCGAAGTTGTTGATCTGCGTCACGTCGCTTGCCACCTGGTCGTCGAGGCCGGTGCGAATCGTGGTGAGCTGCGACGCCGCGCGATTGAACGACGCGGCGAGGGCACTTGCCTGCTGGATCACTGCAGTCCGAGCCGACAGGTCCGTCGGGTCGTTTGCGAGGTTGGACCATGCTTGATAGAAGCCATCGAGCTGCGTGGCAATGCCGCCGCTCGTGGGCGCGAGCGCCGACTCGACGTCCTGCAGCGTCGTCTGGGTCTGCTCCAGGCTGCGTTGAGAGGACAGCTCGGTCCGGTACCCTCCGTCCAGGAGCAGGTCCCGCGCCCGTTGGATCGAGGCTACGGTCACACCGGTGCCGATCTGTTGGGCTGAGAGCGGCCGATTGAACGCCTGGTCCGTGTAGGGGAGCGACTCGCGCAGGTTCACGTTCTGGCGACTGTAGCCGGGGGTATTGGCATTGGCAATGTTGTGGTTCGCCACATCCAGCCCAGCTTGTTGCGCTTGCAGTCCACGGAGCCCCGTCTCGAGCCCGAAAAACGTGCTCGTCATGCCTCACGCCCCGATGGTCCCGCATACGTTGTTACCGTCCCGCTCAGCGACAGCAGATGCGATCGCGTGCGGCGGGTGGCGGCGATAGCCGAACCGAGGAGCTCCAGGGTGCGCTCCTGCTCCTGGCGAAGATGCGTCACTCGCCCCTCCATTGCCGTGAGTGCCCGCGACACGTCAGACTCCTCGCTCGTCGAGCCCTGGGCGCCGCTGCGTTGGGTTTTCGCCGTCTCCAGAAGCTCGGCGGCGCCGTCGATGCGCTGCCGTTGGCCCTCGAGATAGGCGACGTGGGCCGCCGCGGCCTCCTGCTCGGCAATGAGGGCGAGGAATTGTGCGAGATTCCCCTCCGCGACCGCACCGCGCAGCGCCACGAATCGCTCGCTCATCTCGCCGAGCGTCGGCCACAGCTCGTTCAACACCCCGGCGAGGGCCTCGGCCGGCGCGCGCTCAGTTGCCTGAGCGTGAGATGGGTCAGGACTCACCAAGCAGCCTCTTGGCGAGCAGCTCGGGCGAGACCTGGTAGGTACCATCGGCGAGCCGCTGCTGAATCGCCGAGACCTTGTCCTGACGGACGTCGGGCTCGTTCGCCACGATGTCCCGGATGCGCGCCGCTTCACGAGCCGCGGCGGAGATCTCGACGCGGTCCGTAGACGGAACGCTGCCAACTCCAGAATCGGGCGCCGTTGCCCCGGCCTCGTTCTCGGCCCCGCTCACCACGGCACTGTCTTTGGGGCTCCCGTCGGTCGAGATCGAACGGGTCGGTAGGTTTCCAAGCGGTCGAATGTCCATTGCTCACCCTCCGTGAGGTTGACTTACTTACTATCATCGGCCCGGTGCGCCCGGGAGTGGACCTGCCTATGGCTTGAGGTTGTTCGCTTCCTGGAGCATCTGGTCGATCGTGCGGATACTCGTGAGGTTGGCTTGATAGGCGCGCTGAGCCGACATTATCCGCAAGAACTCAGCAGCAGCGTCCACATTTGACGATTCGAGCGATCCGCGCTCGAGCGTGCCGAAGCCCGCCGACGCGGGGTTGCCGACCACCGGATCACCCGAGGCGGCTGTAGATGTGAACAGGTTCGCACCGATGCTGGTGAGCGCCTCCGCGTTGTCGAAGCGGGCGAGTTGGAGACGACCCAGAGGCTGCGCCGTCGCCGAGCCCGTTCTGGCAACGATGGTGCCATCGTGCTCGATCCTGAGATTGCTGGCGCCGGCTGGCACCGTGATGTTCGGTGCGACCGGGTAGCCATTGCCGGTCACGAGCCGCCCCTGCGCATCGACCAGCAGGGAGCCCGCACGCGTATAGGCCAATTGGCCGCTCGGCAGTTGCACCGGGATGAGCCCGTCGCCATTGATCGCGACGTCGAGCGGGTGGCCGGTCTCCTGAAAGGCGCCCTGGGCGAGGCTGGTTCGCACCGCGCCGACGTCCGCCCCCTGACCGACGTTGTCCGTCACGAGGGTGAGCCCGCCTCCGGGGAGCAACGCACTGAAGGTCGAGACACCGGGCGGCAGATCGGTAAGGTCGGCCCGCTTGGCCTTGAATCCGGTGGTCTGCAGGTTCGCCAGGTTGTTCGCCGCGACGTCCATCACCGCCTGTTGTGCGTGGACCCCGGCCGTCGCGACCCGAATCGCCGTCCACATCATATGCCTCCTGTCGCAGGATTCGTGCGATGCGCTGCCGTGGTGAACGTCGAATCTACCCTCAAAACCAGGGCCCGCCGTGCCGGGCGACGAATTTCAGTGTGCATATCAGCCGACCGGCCGCGCGACGTCGTTAACCGCGTGGGTCGCCATATCGTCCTGGTACTTGATCATCCGCTGGTTGGCGTCGTACGCGCGTTGGAGCTCCAGCATCGAGGTGATCGCGCCGGTCAGATCGGCATTGGAGCCCTCGATCGCTCCCTGCGCAACTCGCGTCTGCGTCGCGGCGTGCGGGCTCGCGGCAGTATCGGTCGGGGTCAGCTCACCATTGCCGGCCCGCTTCAAGGCCTGGTCCTCGGCAAACTCGACGAGGCGGAGCTGGTCGACCGGGCGTCCGTTCGAGATCACTGTGCCGTCGGCGTCGATCGCCACCCGGGCGTCAGGAACCTGGATCGGCCCGTTCTGCCCAAGCACTCGGGCGCCATCGCTGGTCGCCAGGTAGCCGTCGACATCCCGACCGAGGCTGCCCCCGCGGGTGTATGCGACGCCGTGCGGCGTTTGGACGACGAGGAGGCCGGGGCCCTCGAGCGCGACGTCGAGGTTGCGATCGGTCTGCTGGATCGGTCCCTGAGCGAGATCGAGCTCGGGTGCCTGGGGCGCAGTCGTCAGCACCATCTGGCCGAGCGTCTGCTGTTGTGAGGCTTGCTCGGCCATCATTCGCTGCTCGAACGAGACGGACGTCGTCCGCTCCTGCTTGAAGCCCGGCGTGCCCACGTTGGCCAGGTTGTTGATCACCACCTCCATGCGACGGACGGCGGTGAGCATGCCGGACACTGCCGCGTAGTGGCCAAGGATCATCGTGCACCTCGCTTTGCCGACCGGACCCAGAACAGGGTCGTCGTCGCCGACCCCACCAGCAGCCCGGCGGCGCCAACCCACAACGCGCTGGCGTCGGTCGCCGGCTCATCCGGATTGCCGCCGGTGTTCGGCAGCAGCGCGGGGCGGCCTTGCTCCGTGCCATGCACCGGGTAGCGGCCGGCGATGGAGTGGCGGGCACCGGCCTTGGCGGGCGTCGAGTCGGCCGTCTCGATGCTTACCAGCACGAGATCCCAGCCGTCGCGCGTTTCGGGCTCGGCGAGAAAGGTGTCAACGCGCGCCACCTGGTCCGGACCGCTATTGAATGCGGCGATCTGCTTGTAGTCACCACTGGCCGTGTTCAGGACCCACAGTCGATAGTCCTCTCCGGAAAGCGCTGGCAGGTTCGTGGCGGTCAGGCGAACCTCACCCTCTTTCAATACAAGCTCGGCCACCCCGGCCGCGTTCGTCGGGCCCCAGTTTGAGACTCCGTTGAGATAGGCGAGCACGATTGTGACCGGGTCGCCGTTGGCGAGCGCCGCGCCGTCGGGCGCGACCAACAGGACAGCCGTGGCAAACAGCGGAGCGAGCAGCAATGGGAGCAATCGACGTCGCAAGCTCACGAGCACCCTCCCGGTTACCGGCGACGCGCGGCGGAGCTGCGCGCCGGTGGCTTGGCAGCTTCGTCGTCGAGATTGGTCGTCTGCTGCGAGGCCCGCATCATGCCTCGGAGCTTGAGGATGGCGGCAGCGTGGATCTGGCAGACCCGCGACGTCGAGACGCCGAGAATGGCGCTCAGCTCTTTCAGGGTCAGCTCGTCGACGTAGTAGAGGCTCAGCACGAGTTGTTCTCGCTCGCTCAGACAGCGGACGGCTTCCGCAAGCACCCGGTGCAGATCGGCACGCTCGACCAGGTCCCCGACTCCGAGCGCGCTGTCGGCGATGTGGTCCGAAAGTGAGAAGGGCTCGCCCTCGTCGTCGCCGGAGTCTCCCAACGGTGAATCGAGCGAGACCGTCCGGGCCGTGGCCTCCACCATCTGCTTGTGGAGCTCCGGAATCGTGAGGCCGATATGGTCGGCGACCTCCTGCTCCTCCGGCGTGCGCCCGAGCCTGTGGGTCAGCTCTTCATAGGCGCGCTCAACCTCACGCGCCCGGCGAATCGTCCCGCGTGAGAGGGGTTGGAGGCTGCGCATGGCGTCCAGGATGCTGCCGCGAATCCGCTGGATTGCGTACGTCTCGAATTTCACCCCGACCGTTGGATCGAAGCGATCGACGGCCTGGATGAGCCCGATCGTGCCATACCCGACGAGGTCCTCGGGGCTCACCGAAGGCGGCAGGCTGATCGCAAGGCGCCCCACCACATACTTGACCAGTGGCGCGTATTGCACGATCAGCTTGTCACGCAGCTCTGGATCGTTGCGTGCATTGCCCTGTCGAGCTGGTACCGAGCCCTGCGTGATCGTGTGCAATTCGGGGGCCTCCTCCCTCGCCTCGGGCTCGGCGACCTTCAACGCGCTCATGATTGGTTAGCCGCGACGTCGGTCGCCGCGTCTGACGCCGCAACCTCTTCGAGCGCGATGCCAATCACGATCGCGTCGACGATGCCCAGGCCGAAGCGCAACAGCAGGGCGAGACCGGCGCCCGCCAGGCCGGCCCGGGCGAGTGCCAGTTCCGGGACTGCCCCGGAGAGCAGGCCCCAGACGTACAGCCCCAGGAACACGAGCGCCACGATGGGAAATGCGAAGCGGGCGAGTTGGTCGGAAGGAATAAACCTCATAGCACTCCTCGAGGGTGGTGATCTGCTTGCAGGTGGGTCACGATGCACCTCCGACAACGGTCTCTTTGATGACGACCTCGAAGTTCGAGCCCACCTCGCGGTACCCCAGGACAACCAGCGTAGGCAGTGAGACCTCCGTGAGCCGCCGCAGCGGCAGGCGGATGCGGTCTGCACACACCAGCACCGGCTGGACACCCGTGGCTGCGACCCGCTCCATTGCCTCGCGAATGTGCTGCACGAGGCGCTGACTCGCGACCGGATCGACCTGAAGGTAGGTGCCGCGCTCGCTCTGGACGATGTCGCGGATTAGCTCCTGCTGGAGTTCAGGCGCGAGGGCGATCGCGGTGAGCTTGCGATCGTCGTTCACATACTGACTGGCGATTTGCCGCGCGAGGGCAAGGCGGGCGTGCTCGGCCAGCACGTCCACGTCGCGCGTGGTTCGGCCCTGATCGGCGAGAACCTCGAGAATCGTCACGAGGTCACGCACGGAGATCTGCTCGCGGAGCAGGGCCTGCATTACGCGCTGCACGTCGCCGAGGGAGAGCACGTCTGGCACCAGCTCCGAGACGAGCGCCGGGTGCTCTTCCTTTACGTGGTCGACCAGCGTGCGCACGTCCTGTCGGGAGAGGATCGACGACGCGTTCGTGCGAATGACTTCAGAGAGGTGCGTAATGATCACCGAGGTGGGGTCGACCACCGTGTAGCCCAGTGTTTCAGCTTGCTCCTGATCCTGCTTGGCGATCCATAGTGCTGGCAGCCCGAAAGCGGGCTCGCGCGCCGTAATGCCCTCGATCTCGCCCTTTACCGTGCCCCCGCTCATCGCCATCAGGCGCGTGGGGCGGACCTCGCCGGTCGCAACCTGGGAGCCACGCAGCTTGATCACGTACTGGTTAGGCTGCAGTTGGGCGTTGTCGCGAATCCGCAAGGTCGGCAGGATGATGCCGAGCGCGAGCGCCATCTGCCGCCGGATGAGGGTGACCCGGCCGAGCAACGTGCCGCCCTGCTCGGCGTCGGTGAGCGAGATGAGTCCGTACCCGATCTCGACTTCGATCGGGTCGATGTTGAGCAGGGTCAGCACGTTCTCCGGCTCACTGCCACCATCCTGTTGCGGGGCGGGCTGCAGCGCGGCGAGCCGTTGCTCCTGGGCATTGCGCCGTACGGCGTAGCCGATGCCCGCGGCCCCGGCCGCAATGGCGAGCAGCGGCGGCTTGGGGAGCCCTGGCACCAACGCCAGCGTCGTGAGGATCACGGCGACCGTGAAGAGGGCGCGGGGGTTGGCGAACATCTGCCGGGCGATGTCCCTGCCTAGCCCCGCCTCCGACGACGCCCGCGTGACGATGAGGCCAGTGGCGGTCGAGATCAGCAGCGCGGGAATCTGGGAGACGAGGCCGTCGCCCACGGTGAGCAGGGTGTAGGTGCCCAGCGCCTGGGTGATCGGAATGCCGAGCTGGAAGACGCCGATCGTCAAGCCGCCAAGGATGTTGACGACGATGATGATCACGCCGGCGATGGCGTCGCCTTTGACGAACTTGCTGGCGCCGTCCATTGCTCCGTAGAAGTCTGCCTCCTGCTCGATGGCGCGCCGCCGCGCCCGTGCCGTCGCTTCGTCGATATTGCCCGCGTTCAGGTCGGCGTCGATGCTCATCTGTTTGCCAGGCATCGCGTCGAGGGTGAACCGGGCGGCAACTTCGGCCACGCGGCCGGCGCCGTTCGTAATCACGACGAATTGGATGATGATCAGAATAAGGAAGATGACCACGCCGACCACGTAGTTGCCGCCGACGACGAAATTGCCGAAGCTGTCGATCATGCTTCCCGCGTGAGCCTGGAGAAGGATCAGGCGGCTCGCCGACACGTTCAGCGCCAGGCGGAAGAGCGTGGCGACGAGCAGCAACGATGGGAATGCGGAGAACTGCAGGGGCTCCGTCAGGTACATCGCCGCGAGCAGCATCATCACGCCGAACGAGACGTTCATGACGATGAGCACGTCGAGGAATCCCTCGGGGATCGGTACGATCAACATGCCGACGATCATGGCGAGGCCAAAGGCCAGCAGCACGTCGCTGTGCTCCAGCAAGCTCGCGAGCTTGAACGTCGGGCTGGCAGCGGGGCTGGTCACGCTAGCCACGGCTGGCCCTCCTCAGCGGCGCCCGACCGGGCAGCGAGTAGACGTAGGCGAGGACCTGCGCAACGGCCTCGAAGAGCGCCTCGGGGATCTCGCGACCGAGATCGACGGAGCGGTACAGCGCTTGCGCGAGGGGTCGGTTCTCCACGATCGGCACGTCGTTCGCATTAGCCAGCGCGCGGATGCGCGCGGCGATCAGGTCGGCGCCCTTGGCCACGACGGTTGGCGCGCGCATCTCGCCGCCGCGGTAGGAGAGCGCCACGGCAAAGTGCGTCGGGTTGGTGATGACCACGTCCGCGGTTGCGACCCGTTGGAGCATGCGGCCATTGGCGAAGCGGCGCTGCAGTTGGCGGATGCGAGCCCGCAGCTCGGGCGCGCCTTCCGTCTGGCGCTGCTCCTCCTTGATCTCTTGCTTGGTCATGCGGGCGCTCCGCATGTACTCCCACCGCTGGTAGGCGTAATCGGCAATGCCGAGGACGAGCAACGCGCAACCGGCGGTCAGCCCGAGGCGGGTGATGATGCCGGCAAATTGCGGCGCCGCGACCCGCACGTCCGTAGAGGCAAGCCCCATAAGCTCACCCATCGAGTCGAACAGGGCATGTCCGATGATGAAGGTGAGCAGCCCGGCCTTGGCCACGGTGCGCGCGAGCGCGACCGTCGACTGGAGGGAGAAGAGGCGCTTCGTCCCGGAAAGCGGATTGATCCGGTCGACGTCGGGCTTGAGTCCGCGTCCAGACAAGACGAACCCACTCTGGGCCAAGCTTATGAGGGTTCCTACGACCGGCATCAACAGGAGCATTGGCGCCAGCACGGTCAGCAGGACTGCCCCGGCGCCGAAGGCGAGCTGGGCGATCTGCTCCGGCGAGAGCTCATCGCGACTCATGCTCGAGAGGCTGTGCTGGAGATACCAGTTGAGCTGGGTCGCCGCGGCGGTCCCGAACGCCTGGAGGATGCCGAACCCCACGACGAGCGCGACTGCCGAGCTCAGCTCGGCGCTTCGCACAACGCGGCCCTGCGATCGCATCTCCTCGAGGTGACGCTGCGTTGGTGCTTCAGTGCGCTCCCCGGCCGGCATCTCTTCCCCCCTACCGCGCCAACGCGAGCATGTTCTCGGGGATGGCCCGGAACATTCCGATCATCTGCGGCATGATCCAGGGCAGCGCGAGCACCAGGGCACCGTAGGCGACGCCCACCTTGAGCGGCAGGCCGAGCGCGAACAGGTTGAGCTGCGGCGCCACGCGGGCGAGCAGCGCGAGTCCAAGGTCGGCGAGGAGCAACGCGGCGATCACGGGGAACACCATGCGCACGGCTGCGCCGAAGAGACCAGCGCTCAGCGTCGCCAGCGTCTCGAAGTCCATTGGAAGCTGGGTTGCGCCCCCCACGGGTACGAGGCCGAAGAGGTCGCGCAGCGCGAAAATGAACATGTAGTGGCCGTTGATCTCGAGGAACACGAGCAGCGCGAACGCCGCGAAGAGTTGGTCGATCGCCGCGCCACCGCTCGCCATGTCGAAGCTGGGGTTCAGGATGCCCGCCATATTGAGCCCGCTCAGCGAGCTGACCAGCGAAGCGGCCAACTGCACCCCGCCGAACACGAGCGACGTGGCGAAGCTGACCAGTAAGCCGATCAGCAGCTCTCCCGCGATGACGGTGGGCCCGATCGCGACGCCGGCTTCGACCGGATCGCCAGGCGGAAACAGGATGAACGTGAGGAAGAGCGCGAGCCAGAGTCGTGCCGGCACCGGGGCGCGCGTGGCGTTCAGCAGCGGGTTCATGCTCACCGCCCCGAGGACGCGGACCAGCGCGAGCAGATAGCGGCTGAAATAGGCCGCGCTCCAGTTCAGCAGCTCGAGGTTTTCCGTCATGGTCTCACCGCACCATGCTGGGCAGCATGTTGAACAGCGCCACCGTGTACGAGAGCGAGGTGCTGATCATCCAGGGTCCGGCGATCGCAAGCGCGGCGAACACGCCGAGGATCTTGGGGACGAACGAGAGGGTGGCCTCGTTGATCTGGGTCACCGCCTGCACGACGCTCACGATGAGGCCAATGATCAACGCAGCCAGCAGCATTGGGGCGGAGAGCATCAGGGCGAGCATGACCGCGTTGCGGCCCAGCTCCATGACGGTCATGTCATTCATGCGCGTCCTCCCCGGCTCATCCGAAGCTGGCTACGAGCGACTTCACGATCAGGTGCCAGCCGTCGGCGAGGACGAAAAGGAGCACCTTGAAGGGCAGGGAGATCGTCGTGGGGGGCAGCATCATCATGCCCATGGCCATCAACGTGCTGGAGACCACCATGTCGATCACCAGGAACGGCAACAGGATCAAGAAGCCCATCTGGAACGACGTTTTCAGCTCGCTGATCATGAAGCTCGGAATCAGGACGAACGTCGGGACGTCGTCGACCGTTGCGGGGTCGGGCAGCTTTGCCAGCGATATGAAGAGCGCGAGATCGTTCTCCCGCGTTTGGCGCAGCATGAAATCGCGCAGGGGACTCTGGCCGATGCCGACCGCGTCGCCCGCCTGCATGTCGCCGCGCAGGTACGGTTGGAGGGCGTTGTCGTTGATCGTGGTCCAGACCGGCGCCATGATGACGACCGTGAGGAAGAGCGCGAGAGAGAGCATGACCTGATTCGGCGGGAGCTGCGGCATGCCGATCGCGCTCCGCACGAA
>JAXDLH010000076.1:0-8859 GCA_034666705.1 Chloroflexota bacterium | reverse complement strand
GCGAGTCGATCTGGATCCATGCCGAGTTCGCAGGCAGATCGCCCTCGCGCGCGGCAAGCACCCAGTTGCCGTCCTGCGTGAACACGTGGAACCAAGCCCCAGCGGGAGCAGTGGTGGCGGCACCATCACGAATCGGAGTTATGTCAATCGGCCCGAGGATGAGCAGCCACAGGTCGTCGGTCGCTCCCGCCGCTATTCCCATCGAGGCTGCGGGCGTCGGGGTCGCCGCCCCGGGCGTCGGCGTTGCCGGCGCCAGAGTGGTGCGCGGCGTTGGCGTGCTCGTCGCGGGCGTGCCCATGCCGACGATGGTCGTCGTGGGCGAGCGGTTGTTGCTCTTGTCGCTCTCGACGATCGAGCCGAGCGGATCCACGGTGGCGATGGCGGTAAGGACGCCCGTCCCACCGGTGACCTGGACTGCGACCGTAAAGGTCGCCTTGGCCGCCGCAGCGAGGGCCGGCACCTGGCAGGAGACGCCGTCGTCGGTGAGGGCGCAGCCCGCGCCAATGGAGAAGAGGGTCGTTCCATCCGGCACGTTGAGCAACGCAGTCGTCGCGCCGGATGCGCCCTTGCCGTTGTTCGTCACCGTCATGGTGTACGTGACGGTCCCGCCCTGTATGACCGGGTCCGGCGCATCCACGAGCGCCACGATCAGATCTGGCAATGGGAGGAGGGTGGGAGTGATCGTCGCGGTTGGCACCGCGGTCGAGGAGGGTAGCGCCGTCGGCGTGAAGGTATGCGTCGCCGTGGCGGTCGCGGTTGCTGAGGCAGTTGCATCCAGCGCGCTGTAGCTCGCGCTGGCAACCGGTGGGATCCCCAACATGGTCAGCATTGCGAATAGGAGCAGGGCTCCACGAGCGTACATACTACCCTCCAGTCCAGTGCCAGGGAAGCGTCGTTCACGGCGCAGGGCCCCCCTCCTAAACCAAGAGCGACGATGAAACCTGCATAGATGCAGGCATGATCTACGAGTGAAGGCTCGCGGTTTTCACCTTAGTTTGAGTTTAGTCAGCGGTCACGGCGCACGCGGGACCGCGCTGAACGTTGCGGGGCGGCGGAGCCCAGGGCGCAACGGGCTCCGCCGCCCCATACCCAGGGGGGCTAGGTCAGCTCCGACTAGCGGAGCAGCTGGAGGATCGACTGCGGCATCTGGTTGGCCTGCGCGAGGATCGCGGTGCCAGCCTGCTGCAGGATGTTGTTCTTGGTGAACTGCACCATCTCCGCCGCCATGTCGGCATCGCGGATCCGGCTTTCGGATGCTTGCAGGTTCTCATCAGCCACGCCGAGGCTGGCCATGGTGTGCTCGAGTCGGTTCTGCGAGGCGCCAAGCACTGAGCGGCTGGCGTTTACGGTGTCGATTGCGCCCGTTGCCGCGGTGATCAGCGCTTGCGCGTTGGCTACGGTCTGCGAGCCGTTGTAGTTGGTCAGTGCCGTGTTCAGCGCCGCCAGACCAGATGCTGAGATGTCCAACTGGGCGAACGACACGTTGATGAAGTCGCTCGCGTCGCTGCCGATCTGGAAGTTAGCGCTGCCCGTGCCCGCCGCGGTGACGATCGTGTCGTTGGCGGCGGCCGTCAGGTCCGTGATGGTGTCCGCCGCTGCCTTGCCGCTGGCGTTCGCCTGGATGGTGACGCTGACCCCGAGCGTGCCGAAGTCGAGCGTCTGCGCGCCGTTGGCGCCGATTGCGTTCACGGCGACGGTCTGAGCGACGCTGTCGCTCGACCGGGTGAGCGTGATGGTCCCAGCCGCGGTGCTGGTGAAGGTGAACGTGTCTCCGGCCTTCGCATTGGCGACGTTGATTGCGCTCACCGCAGCTACGGCCGTCGTCGTCAGTTGGTCGCCGACGACGAGGTCTGTGGCCGTAGCGCCGCCGAGCGTGGTGGAGAGCGAGCCCGTCAGGAGCTGCTTTCCATTGAACTTCGTGCGCACCGAGATGCTGTTGATCTCTGACTTGAGCTGCTGAAGCTCGGCGTTGACGTTGGTCCGGTCGGTCGCGGAAAGCGTGTCGTTGGACGCTTCGACGCCCAGCTCGTGCATGCGCTGAATCATCTTCTCGACTTCGTTCAGCGCACCTTCACCGGTTTGGATCATCGACACGCCATCCTGGGCGTTGCGGTTGGCCTGCTCGGTACCCAGGATCTGCGACCGCAGTTTCTCACTGATGGACAACCCTGCCGCATCGTCCGCGGCGCGGTTGATCCGCAAACCGCTGGATAGGCGCTCGACGCTTCTGCTCAGCGACATGCCCGTTAACGTCAGGTTCCGCTGCGCATCGATGGCGTTGACGTTCGTATTGATAAACATCTGAGCTTCTACTCCCTGTTCTTTGTCGCGTGCTCGCGCTCGCGCTTCCATGCGCGAGCGCCTCGCGGTTCATAACGGATGATGGCCTGGGTTCCGAGCCCTCCTTCCCGCCTGGGGCGGCCACTCCGCCTGCCCGCTCCGGCGCGCTCCGTCGGCCAGACGCGCCGCGCGGCGCGTTACCGTCTCTGGAGTTGTCGGCCCGTTGCCGCGGAAATCCAGTGGGCTGCGTCACACACGGTCAGGCTGAATGTGCGCCTGGCCAGTGCCGACCATTGAGGAAGAGAGGATCAGCCACGCGTCGAGGGACCGTGGCGCACTGGCGCAGGCTGCCAGTGGGGAGGAGTCAACATGCAGAACAGTCCGATTGGGCCAATCGATCCCGCGAGAAGATTCGAACCTGCTATTAGACCGACGCAACCCACACCGGGCGGCGAGTCGGTGCGGCCGATTGGTCCCGCCCACTCGGACCCCGCGGTAGACCTGCCAGGTGTGACCAAGTTCGACCGCCTCGACCTGGACAGTCTGATGCGTACAGCCTACGCCCAGTTCTCGGTCGACCGCGATTCGGGCAAGATGGCCGTGAAGATCATCGATGCGCGCACCAATGAAATCGTCATGGAGATCCCGTCGCCGGCATTGCTCCACGTCGCAGCCCAGGTTGAGGCCTACCTCAAGGCCCGGCAACGGAGCGGGATGTAGCCATGGTAACGAGCGTCTCCAGCACGGGCAGCGCGTTCTCCGTCGACGGCCTGATCTCCGGTCTGAAGACGTCCGACCTGATCTCGGGGCTGTTGTCGATCGAACAGGCGCCGATCACGCTGCTGCAGAACCAGCAGAGCCAGGCCACAGACCGTCAGAAGGCGGTGCTGGCAATCCAGGCGCAGGTCACCGCGTTTCAGTCGACGATCTCACAGCTCCTCAACCCGGCTCGGCTCAGCGCCCGGGCCGCGACGGTGGATGCCACGGGGTCAGTAGCGGTCTCGGCGACCGCTAACGACTCGGCGATCCCGGGAACGTTCAACGTCACCGTCTCGCAGCTCGCCACGGCGACGAAGGCCGCGAGTGGCGCTCCGATTGGCCAGGTGATCAACCGCACCGCACTACTCGGCAGCGCCGGTTTCGCGGTCCCGCCGATCGTCACCAGCAATGGCAGCCCAGCCACCTTCTCTATTAATGGAGTATCGATTGCCGTAGACGGCTCTTCAACGCTGGACGACGGCACGGCCAACAGCGTTATTTCCAAGATCAACGCGGCCGGCGCGGGCGTCACCGCGAGCCTGATCGCCGATGCCGACGGGCGAGCCAACAACCGTATTCAGCTCGTGTCGAATCCGGGTCAATCGATCCAGCTCGGCGCCCTCGGCGGGGATACGAGCAACGTGCTCAACGTGCTGAACCTGACCGATGCGCAAGTCCAGGGCTATACGGCCTCGAACGTCGCGAGCGGCGCGGTTGCGGCCGGTGCGCTGAGCACCTCCATCATGATCAATGGCGTGACCACCACGATTAACCAGTCCAATGCGGCATTTACAAGCCAGCAGAATGCGGCCGCCATCGCGACGGCGATCAATGGCACTGCCGGCAGCACCGTCCGGGCCACCGACAACGGCGATGGCACCTTTACCCTGCAGCAGAAAACGCTCGGGTCGCAGCAGGCGATCGACATTACGGCTGCCGATGCGAGCACCGGTCTGACCGTGGCCGCGACCCGCAACGGCACTGACCGCGCCGTGAGCACGCGGAGCCTGGGAACGACGAGCGTCAACGCCCCACTCGATACCGCGCGCCTCGTCACGCCGATCAGCGGCCTGGATGGGAGCGGCAACGGCCAGTTCACGGTTAACGGCGTGGCGATCAATTACCGCGGCACTGACTCCGTCTCGGCGATCATCGGCCGGATCAACTCGTCGAGCGCCGGCGTCTCCGCCTTTTATGACGTGGTACAGGATCGGATCCGGCTCGTCGCGAGCACGACGGGCGCTCGCTCGATCTCCCTCCAGGACGTGACGGGGAACTTTCTCGGAGCGACAGGTCTGCTCTCCGCCTCCCAGGCCATTGGCCAGCAAGCGGTCTTCTCCATCGACTCGGTGAACAATGGCCAACCACTCACCAGCAGCTCGAACTCCGTAACGGGCTACGTTCCGGGAGTCACCCTGCAGCTCAAGGCCACGACCACGCAGCCGGCGACCGTAAGCGTCAGCCCGGACACGAGTCAGCTCACCATCCTTGCCGGCCAATTCGTGGACGGGTTTAACTCCTTGATGGATCTGATCGACCAGGATACGAGCTATGACGCCACGACCAAGGCTTCAGGAATCCTCGCGGGCGACACCGGAATCCAGGACATCGAGCGGAATATCCGCTCGATGGTGAGCAGTGCCCAGCTCGGCGCCGGCGGCAGCTACCGCTCGCTCCGCGACATTGGGATCGGCACCGGCGCAATTGGCAGCGCCGTCGGGACGACGAGTCACCTCCAGCTCGACCAGACGAAGCTGGCAGCCACACTGCAAAACGACCCGAACGCGGTGAAGTCGGTACTCAGCGCGTTCCAGGCAAGTGTCGGTACGCCGACGGGCACCGGCAATATCACTGCCGTGAGTGGCGCGCCAACCGAGTTCCACGAAGACGGCACATATTACGTCAAGCTGCTCGACACGAGTGGAAATGCCGAGATTCGCTTCGTCACGACCGACGGACGGCAACTGGTCGATCGCACCATTTCGATTGCCCCGGGCACGCAGAACTCGTTTGTCATCCCCGGGGTCACGCTCAGCACGAATAGCAGCCTCGCAGTCGGCGAAGATTCCTTCTCCATCTCGGTGAGTCAGAAGGGCGTAATGGTCGGGTCCAACGACTTTCTCACCCAACTGCTCAGCCCGGACGGCTTCTTTGCCTCGCGCAAAGATGCCTCAGACGCGGATGCGTCACGGAGCTCGAAGCAGATCGCCGACATGCAGGCTCGGCTCACCCAAAAACAGGCTGACCTCCAGGCCAAGTTCGCCGCACTCGAATCGACGATGGCTCAACTGCAAGCGCAGAGCAATGCCCTCGCCAGCCAGATCGCTCGCCTCTCGCCGAGCAGCGGAGGATAGCCTCTCATTCCAGGTCGCGAATCGCATGTAAGCGAATCTCATGAAGAAAGAGGGCCAGCATGTTCCTTCACCCAACCAATCAGTACCGAGCCACCTCGGTCGAGAGCGCGACGCCGCTCCAGCTCGTGGTCAAGCTGTACCAGGGGGCAATCCGTTTCACGAATGAGGCGATGCGGGCGGTAGATGCTCACGACGTCGAGGGCGCGCATGAGGCGTTTCTTCGCGCTCAATCGATTGTGCTCGAGCTGGCTGGCACATTGGACCTGGACGCCGGCGAGCTTGCGCTCCAACTGCTGGGGCTCTACGACTACACACATCGCCTGCTCGTGCAAGCCAACCTCCACAAAGATGTCGCTCCGGCCCAGGAGGCCGTAGGACTGTTGCGCGAGCTGCTCTCCGCCTGGCAGGCCCTCGCCGACGGCACCAGCAGCCCGAGCGAAGGCATGACACCCACCGGTCGTGAGCTGGTGGGCATCCGGTGATCGTGGATCGCCAGCCCATCGAGATGGCGCTGAGTGCCCACCTGCTGCGGCTCGCGGAGGAGCAAACCGAGGCGATCATGGCGGACGACCTGGAGGCGCTCAACCGGCTCGTGCGCGAGCGGGCGCAGATCCAGGCTTCGCTCAACGCAATGGCCAACAGCGCCCACCGTGGTCCGCTGCTGCAGACGTTGGAGCGGGTCGCTGAGATCGACTGCTGGAACATCTCGCTGGGCCGCGAGCGCGCCGCCGAGCTTGCCGCCGCGGTGCGCGACGTAGCCCACGACAACGAGGGTCTCGGCGCCTATCGACGTGCCTTCTCGGCGCTTCCGTCGCGCGGGCTGGTCATCGATCGTGCCGGCTAACACGCGGTTCTGGCACCGCCTGCTGCTGCCCGGTCTCCTGGGCCTGGCAGCACTAGCTGCGGGGTGCCAACCGCTCGATCACGTCCACGACGCGTCCAAGACGGCAGCCGCAGATCTACCCGCGACCGCGCGCGTCGCCGAGTCAGCCGACGCCGTGCCGACCGAGCCCGCGGTGCCGGCAGTTCAACCCGCCGACGAGACGCCGCCTGACCCGCTGTCCGCAGCAGCGTTTGCGCCGGAGGACCAGGAGCGCTTCGTCATCCCGATCCCAAAGGTTGCGCTTACGACCTACCACGCGCGCAGTGAAGAACCGCAGCGCATCGTCATGCCGAGCATCGCGCTCGATTCCCAGGTCACGCCCCTCGGCATCAAGCTTGGGCCGGGTGGGGTGCCACTGTGGCAGACCGCTGCGTTCGCCGTGGGCCATCACGAGGGAACGGCCTTTCCCGGTGAAGCCGGCAACATGGTCCTCAGCGGACACATCAGCAGCCCGCACGAAGGCGCTGTCTTCCACAATCTGCCGAACGTCAAGGTCGGCGACGCAGTGATCGTCACGACGTCCCAGGCGCCTTACCTCTACCGCATCACCGACGTCCGCACGACCGTGCCGACGGACGTCGAGATTCTCAACCGCACGACCGGCTCGGTTATCACCCTGATTACATGCGTCCCAGACGGCGTGTACACCCATCGTCTGGTGGTGCGGGGGGAGGCAGTGTAGGGCTCCGCGGTGGACCTGTTGTCTCGAGCTCGCAGGCGAAGAATCCGTGGCCTCTCGCGCTCACGGAAAGCGGATCCTGCAGGCAGCGAAGGATTGCAGGGACCCGTTCGGAAAGCCCGTGGAGACTGACTAAACACGAAAAAATGTACCTCTGGCCGCGCTACCGGCGTACTCCTGGATAACGCCTCCGGTAGTGGCGGCCCTGTAGCGTTCGTTCTCCTCCGTCGTATCCTGAGCGCACGTCAGGCGAGCAGCGCAGGAGAACCCAGTGGGCGTGTTCAGTGTATTGCGGATTGCGGGATCCGCGCTTACGGCCCAACGACTGCGGATGACGGTGGCGGCGAGCAACATCGCCAACGCCGAGACGACGAACACGCCCACCGGCGGACCCTACCGCCGCACCAGCGTTGTGTTCTCCCCCATTCAGCAATCCCCGCTATCGGTCGGCGCGCGGACTGAGTCGGCCGCGGGCGGTGTCCAGGTCCACTCCATGATCCAGGACCAGGCTCCACCCCGCATGGTCCACGACCCGAATAATCCGGATGCCGATCCGGACGGCAACGTTGCCTACCCCAACGTCGATCTCGTGACCGAGATGTCCGACATGCTGGCGGCAAGCCGTGCCTACGAAGCCAGCGTCACCATGATCAACGTCAGCAAAAGTATGGCCCAGAAGGCGCTCGAGATCGGGCGTCTGTAGCTGCTTGGGCACGCGGGAGGAATGGGATGGACCCGGTCTCGATCGGGAAGCGCTTACTGGAGGTCAGTCAGCCCACGCCCTCGGGGCAGGGGGCGAGCAAGCTCGCCGACTCTTTCGGGCACGCACTGGCCGGCGCGGTTGACTCACTCGACCAGACACAGCGAGCGGCTGACGACGGCGCGATGAAGCTCGCGGTTGGCGACCAGGTGGAGTTGCACGACGTGATGCTCGCCCAGGATCGGGCGAGCATGAGCCTCGAGCTGGCGGTGCAGGTTCGGAACAAGCTCGTCGAGGCCTACCAAGAGATCATGCGTATGCAAGTCTAGGCTGAGGCATCACACCGATGTTAGCGCAGGCCCCTCCGAGCGTCCCCGCCCAGATGTACCGATTCTGGGTTGGCGCATCCCCGACGAACCGCATGGGGCTGGTCGGCGTCGCACTCGCCGCGATCGTGCTCACCATCTTCGTGGCGAGGGCCGCAGGCCAGCCCGACTACGCCGTCGCGTTCGCCGACATGAAGGACGAGGACAAGGCCGCGGTCGTAGCCACGCTGAAGCAGAACAAGATCCCCTACGAGTTGGGGTCCAACGGCACGATCAGTGTGCAGGCGGCGCAAGTCGAGGAGGCGCGACTGCTCGTGGCCGGGTCAGGCGCGTCGGCCGGCTCGACCGGCTCCGGCATGGAGTTCTTCAATCAACCGCACTTCGGCCTCACCCAATTTGCCGAGAAGGTGAATTATCAACACGCGCTCGAAAGCGAGCTGATGAAGACGATTGGCCGCATGGACCCAGTGGCGAGCGCCCGCATCCACCTGGTCATCCCGGAGCCGACGCTCTTCACGAGCAAGCGGAATGATCCCACGGGATCCGTGGTCGTCGAGATGAAGCCCGGACGCCGGCTCGATTCGACCCAGGTCGCGGCGATTACCGATCTCGTGTCGCGCAGTGTGGAGGGCATGAAGCCCGAAAACGTGAGCGTGCTGGATACGAAGGGAAACCCGCTCACGGGGCGAGCCGCCCCGGGTGACCCGGCGGGCATCAGCGACAGCCGCGCGGCGGTGCAGCGGGCGGTCGAGTCGCGCGTAGAGGATGACGTCCGCTCGCTTCTGACCCGCGTGCTTGGCCCGGACAAGGCCATTGTTCGCGCCGGCGCCGACCTGGACTGGGATCAGTACGAGGCGAATACTCAGACGTTCTCCCCC
>JAXDLH010000075.1:0-3876 GCA_034666705.1 Chloroflexota bacterium | reverse complement strand
CAGGGCATCAGCGTGCCGCTCGGTCGCGGCGGCTACCTCGTGCTGCGCAAGCCATGGCCGTCGATGATGCGCACGATCTGGGGTGATCCCGACCGGTACGTACAGACGTACTGGTCGCGCTTCCCCGGGGCGTATTTCACGGGGGACGGCGCGCGGCGCGACGAGGAGGGGTACTTCTGGCTGATGGGCCGCGTCGACGACGTCCTGAACGTCGCAGGCCACCGCATCGGCACGATGGAGGTCGAAAGCGCGCTCGTCAGCCATCCGGCGGTGGCGGAAGCGGCGGTGATTGGCATCTCCGATGAGATCAAGGGCCAGGCGATTGCGGCGTTCGTCACCCCTCGGCTCGGCGTCGAAGCCAACGACCTGCTGAATCAGGAGCTGCGCGCCCACGTCGCGGAGAAGATCGGGCCGATCGCGCGCCCCGACAAAATCTTCTTCACGGCCGAGCTGCCGAAGACCCGCAGCGCGAAAATCATGCGTCGACTGCTGCGCGACATCGCGGAAGGCCGGGTGCTCGGCGACACGACGACGCTCGCGGACCCGACGGTGATGGAGCAGATCAAGCAGCAGTACGCCGACAGCGAAGAGTAGCCGGCCGGACCTGCACGGCGTGGAACCGAAGGGTCCCATCGACTCAGCGGCATTCTGCCGGGGGGCGATCGACTCGGAAACGGCGGCGTTCGTCGAGCGGCAGACCCAGCAGGATCGGCGTCGACCGTACCTGTTCGACGTCGGCGTGCCGCGGCTGCGCGCGCTCCAGGAGCGGTTCACGGTCGCGGGCCCGGTCCAGCCCTCACCCATGGCTCAGGAGCGAGAAATTCCCGGGCCGGCCGGTGCGATTTCGGTGCGGGTCTTTCTACCTGAAACGGTGCGGGGCGCCTACTTGCATTTCCACGGCGGCGGTTACGTACTCGGCCGGGCCATCCACAGCGACGCGCGCAACGAGGCGATCGCGCGCAACTGCGGGGTTGCGGTCGTGAGCGTGGATTACCGCCGGGCGCCGGAGGATCCGTACCCGGCGGGGCCGGACGACTGCGAGGCGGCGGCCCTGTGGTTGGTCGAGCATGCCAAGGCGGAATTCGGCTCCGAGCGGCTGGTGATCGGCGGCGAGTCCGCAGGTGCGACGTTCTCGGCCGTCACGCTGGTGCGGCTGCGGGACCGGCACGGCCTGCGGCCCTTCGCAGCGGCGAATCTGCTCTACGGCAACTACGACCTGTTCGGCACGCCGAGCCTGGAGCTGTACGGCGACCGGCGACTCGTGACCGACCGCCCAGTCTCGCACTGGTTCCATGATACGTACGTGCCACGTGAGCGGCAGCGCGAGCCGGACGTATCCCCACTCTACGCCGACCTAGACCGGTTGCCGCCCGCCCTCTTCAGCATCGGGACGGACGACCCGCTGCGCGACGACACGCTCTTCATGTACCTGCGCTGGCTGGCAGCCGGGAACCTGGCCGAGTTGGCGGTCTATCCCGGCGGGCCCCACATGTTCGATGCGTTCGATCTCAAGATCGCCCACGACGCCCAGGCGCGGATCGACCGATTCATAGCCGAGGCGGTAAGCCAGCAACGCAGGGCCGCAGGCGAGTGACTCGCGCTTGGGAGACTGCACTTCACATTCGGATCGGTGCGCGAGCGGCCAGCCTGCCAAGAACTATGTGCCCGCGGTTGGCCGACTCGACCCTGGCGCCGAAGAATCAAGGTAGGTGGCGTCAGCGCTCGTCAGCACGCAGCCGTTCGAGCATCACCGAAGGCAGCTCCTCACCAGTCCGGGCGGGGAGCGGTTGCGGCAATTCACGGAAGTCTACCCGGTGAGGGCGGACCAGGCCGGCGTCGATCAGGCGCTGCAGGCCGTCGCCCTCCGGCCGGGGGACGAGCACAGCTACCGGCCGGCCGCGGTCGGTAACCTCGAAGCTCTCGCCCAGATGAACGCGTTGGAGCCAGCGGCTGGCATGCTGCCTCAATTCGCGGACGCTGATCCGTTCCATTGTGCTACACGGCAGCACCAGCGTGCCGGCGACGAACCCACCCGTCCCTACGCCGGAGCTGGCACCGCCAACTCGCCCTGAAGGGACCAGCTCGTGGCGCGCGTCACGTCGACGGGGACGAGATGGCCAGCGAGTGGCTGGTCGCTGGCGAAGAAGAGCAGCCGGTTGTTGCGGGTGCGGCCATACCACTTGTCCTGGCGCGTGCCTTCTACCAGCACCTCCTGCCGAGTACCGACCATCGTGCGGTTGATCTCCTCCGCGATGCGGGCCTGGACGAGCTCGACTTCGTGCAGGCGCCGCTTCTTCTCGGCGAGCGGCACGTCGTCTTCCCAGAGCTGCAAGGATGCCGTGCCGGCGCGCGGCGAGTACATCGCGACGTGGACGACGTCAAAACGGATGCGCTCCAGCAAATCGATCGTGTGCTGGAACTGTGCATCGGTCTCACCAGAGAAGCCGACGATGATGTCGGTCGAGAGGCCGAGGCCGGGAATGACGCCCCGCATCTCCTCGACCAGTCGCTCGTAAAGCTCAACCCTGTAGCCGCGCGCCATGCGACGCAGCACCTCGTCGTCGCCGGCCTGGATGGGGAGGTTGACGTCTTCGCAGACTTTCGGCAGCGCGGCGACTGCCTCCATCAACGGGCGGTCGAAGTCCACCGGATACGAGGTAAGGAAGCGGATGCGCTCCAAGCCCTCGGTCTCGCAGAGATCGGCGAGGAGCGTTGGGAGCGTCGTCCCAATGTCGCGGCCGTAGCGGTCCACGATTTGCCCGAGCAGCACCACCTCTTTCGTGCCGCGCCGCGCCAGGCTCTCGACCTCGCGGTGGATCTCGCCCGGGTGACGGCTGCGCTCGTCGCCCCGGCGGAATGGGATGATGCAGTAGGTGCAGCGTCGATTGCAGCCCTGGCTGATCGTCACCGGGGCCGAGATGCCGTGCACTCGCTCAGCGTCTTCGGGATCGAGCCGGTAGCGCTCGTCGAGGTCGAGGAAGTCGAAGACCTGGTCGCGCAAGGGCAAATCGAGCTTTGGTGAGAAGTAGCGGTCGACCCATGGGTATTGCCTGGTCAGGGCCGTGACGTCGTCTTCGACCATGCACCCCGCGAGAGCGATACGCATCCCGGGCCGCGTCCGCTTGAGGTGGCCAAGCCGCTCGAGCTCATTGTGGACCTTGGTCTGCGCCGCCTGGCGTACCACGCAGCTATACAGCACCACCACGTCGGCTTCGTCGACGCGCGCGGTCGGCTCAGCGCCGTGCAGCTCCAACTCGTCGCTCATGCGGCGAGCATCAGCCGTGTTCATCTGGCAGCCGATCGACCACACGTGATAGCGCACGCCAGAATCCCCGAGTTGCGACGTGATTTCGGGGGAATTATAGAGTCGCGATAGGAAGAGCGATGGTGTATGATCTGGCAGATATATACACCGGATTGACTGCAATGGTTCGTGTCCAACTGCACCTCGACGAAGATAATGACCACTGGCTCGAAGCACGGGCCGACCAGCTTGGTACGTCAAAGTCGGCGCTCGTGCGCGAGGCGATCGCCGAGTTCCGCACCCAAACTGAAGTGTCGGATCCGGGCATCCAAGATAGGCTTCGCGAGCCGCTCCACATCGAGGGCTTCAGCGACGACGATCCGGAGGTCCGGATCGTCGGCTGGATCAAGAGCGCACCGGGTGACCCCACTGACGTCGCCAAGAACCATGATAAGTACCTTATCGAGGCAGAACTGGAGCGCTGGCGACGCAGCCGCTGAAGACTGCGCCGGTGTTCATCGATACAAGTGGCTGGTTCGCGCTGCAAGTGGCTGCTGACGAGCATGCTCCGCAGGCCGCACGCATTTGGTCATGGATTCTCACTACCTCTCGGACCCCACTTACCTCTAATC
>JAXDLH010000074.1:0-5321 GCA_034666705.1 Chloroflexota bacterium | reverse complement strand
GAAGTCCGACCGGGCGGGCTTGAGCTCGGGCGGACCCATATAGGTCCAGAGGATGCCGCCGGCCTCTTCCACCGGATACGCCTTGAGCTTGACGGTGAGGCGGAAGTAGTCCTGCTGCTCGGTGGGCGTCTCCATGCACTGGCCGTGCACGTCGAACTTCCAGCCGTGGTAGACGCAGCGCAGCCCGCCCTCCTCGTTGCGGCCGTAGAACAGGTCCGCGCAGCGGTGCGCGCAGAATTTGTCGACCAGGCCGATCCGGCCCTCGGTATCGCGAAACGCGACGAGGTCCTCACCCAACAGGCGCACGCGCACCGGCGGGCAGTTGGGGCGGGGCAGATCCTCGGATAGCAAGAAGGGCATCCAGAAGCGGCGGACCAACTGGCCCATGGGCGCGTCCCCTTCGACGCGGCAGAGCCGATCGTTCTCTTCCTTTGTAAGTACCACCTGTCCTCCATCGCAATGCGGGCCCGGCTCCCCGGCCAACCCGTTGCGGTTGATGCCGGCCATTATCAGCGAGCCGCGGGCAAAGCACAACGCCCGCCGTGGCCCTCAGTCCCGCGCTCGGCCGGAGCCGTTCACCGAGCGATGTGGGGTAATGGGATTACGTTCGATTGGCTATGGTACGGTCGAGAAGCAGCCTAACGGCTATCGGGCGGTGCGCGCTGTGATAGGCTTGGAGGATCCAGGCCAACGCCCCGGGGAGGGCAGTTCCTCCATGCATGGCCTTGGCCGGTAGGGAGGGACCAAGCCCCTCCCTACCGGCGCTGGTGGCGCGGGGCGATGCGGCGAGGGACAAGCCCTCGCCCTACCGGAACGACGGACCCTACGCAAAGGCGACGATCATACGAACTAACCCACCAGGGTCGGCGACTCGGCAGCGCACGGAGGGTAGGAGGATGACCGGTTCCCGACTGCGGCGGCGTGCGTTGCTTGCCGTAGGCCTGATGCTCGTGAGCTTCGGCTGGGCCCCGCCGTTGGCGGCCACGCAAACCGAGGGCGGCGTGCCCACCAGCGACGGCGCGTGGACCTGGCAGAATCCGCAACCCCAGGGCAATAGAATCAATGCGCTGCAGTTCATGGATGCGGACACGGGTTGGGCAGTGGGGCAGGGCGGACTGATCCTCCGCACCACCGACGGGGGCCAGAGCTGGGCGACCCAGACCAGTGGCACCCGCGCCGACCTGACCGGCATGGCCATCCTCGACGAAGCGCGCGCCGTGATCGTCGGCAACACCGGGACGATCCTGACGACCGACGATGCGGGCGCCACCTGGGCGAGCCACGGCGACGCCGCATCAGTAGACCTGCGCGGCGTAGTCGCTCCTGGGGACGATTACGTCTATGCGGTCGGGCGGGCCGGCATCCTCCCCTACAGCCCCGATGGGGGCACGACGTGGCACGGCTGGGGCATCTTCGAGGGGAACCGCGAGCTGCTCCGCGTCCAGTTTCTGAATCCCCAGCGCGGCTTCGTGCTGACCCCGCTGCGAACCGGGGGCATGTCGGTCTATACGACCCCGGACGGCGGACCCACCTGGTACGAGATCGGCATCCCAACCACCGTCAACGTGCACGACTTCCGCGTGGTCGCCCAGGACACCATGGTCGTGGTGGGGGCGAATGGCGCGATTCTCAAAACGACTGACTCCGGGGCAAGCTGGCGCACGATCCCGAGCCCGACCAACGCGACGCTCCAGCGGATCACCTCGGTCGGCGCGCTGCTCGAGGTGGTCGGGGATGGCGGGGTGATCCTCCGCAGCACGGACACCGGCGATTCCTGGGCGCGACTGCCCGACTCGCCCACCACAGAGAACCTCGTCGACGTCCTCATGGTCAAGCCACAGGTTGGCTACGCGGCCGGCGCCCACGGCACGCTGCTGAAGACCACGAATGGCGGCAACAGTTGGCTGCGGCTCGATCGGGGCGAACGGGCGGAGCTGCGCGGTCTCGACTTCGCGACGTCGCAAGTTGGCCTCGCGGTGGGCACCGGCGGGACGATCCTGAAGACGCTGGATCAGGGTGCTACGTGGCGGCACATGGCGTCCGGGGTGAGCGTGGACTTGAACGACGTCCGCTTCCTCGACCGGCAGACCAGTGTGGCGGTAGGAGCCAACGGGACCATCCTGCTCAGCCGAGATGCCGGGGAAACGTGGAGCCTGGTTTTGGTGCAAGCCACGGCGGACCTCCACGCCGTGGCCGTCGTGCCGGACGTCGCGACCGATGCGCCAATTGGCTTCATGACCGTCGGGTACCGCGAAGACCAGCCCCCGACGGTTTTACGCTCGGAGGACCAGGGACGAAGCTGGCAGGGCGTCGTGATACCCAGCGCCGGATCCATTGCGAGCGATCGGCCGGTTGCCGTGGCATTTCCCGATAGGCATGCGGGTTTCATCGGATCCGCCTCGGCCGTGTGGGCGAGCGCGGATGGCGGGCGGAGCTGGCAGATCGTGGCGGGGCCCAGCCTGCGCTCGAACATCTCTGGTCTGCGGGGCTTTGCGTTTGTGTCCGCGAGCGAGGGCTACGCGGTGGGAACCGGGGCGTTCCACACGACGAACGGCGGGCGGACCTGGGCGCAGAGCGGCTCGAGCGCCATGGGGTCGCGAGCGCTGTGGGATGTCGCCTTCCGCGACCCCTCGAACGGCTACGCAGTCGGCAATGGGGGTGTCGTTTTCACGACCGCCGACGGCGGCATGAGCTGGACCGAGCTCAACACCGGGACGCGGCTCAATCTGCGGAGCGTGCGGTTCATCAGTCCCGCCGTGGGGTTCGTGATCGGCGAGGGCGGGGTGATTCTCGCCTCCACCAGCGGCGGCCAGGCGACGCGGGGCGTGCCACCCGCCGTAATCAGCATGACTCCGGCGGACGGGCGGGCCGACGTGCCCGCGGCTGATGCGCTGACCGTGCAATTCACCAAGGCGGTCGGCTTCGACCCGAGCGACTATGGGGAGGTCGGCGCATACCAGCTCCGCGGACCGGACGGCGCGCTGGTGCCTGCGAAGGCGAGCTACGAGCCGGTCGCGCACCTCGTGCAGATCGCGCCGGTGGAGGCACTGGAGCCGGGGAGCAACTACGCGCTGACGGTGGTGGGCGGGCCCACCGGCGTGATGGATCTGGACGGCCAACCCATGGCGTTCGACCGCACGGCGCGCTTTCGCGTGGCCTGCGCTATCTCGCCGCGTGGCGGATTCGGCGCGCTGGTGGCAACCAACGCACCGATCAGCCAGCATCTCGGATGCCCGCTGGCACCGGAGGCCGGCGGCACGTTCGCGGAGCAGACGTTCGAGCGCGGCCACATGCTCTGGCTCGCGGATCGGCAAGAGATCCTGGTGGTAACCTTCCCGGACAACCACTGGACAACCTATCCGGATCGCTACGTCGCCGGCAGCCCGGACCCCACCGACGTGCCACCCGTGGGATTGGTGACTCCACGTCGCGGATTTGGCATGGTCTGGTCGCAGACGCCCGGCCTGCGCGAGCAGCTCGGGTTCGCCCTTGCCCCCGAGCGCGGCTTCGACGGCGCCCTGCAGGAGCTGAGCAACGGCCGCCTGGTGTGGACCGGCGCTGACGACGGGCAGATTCGGATCTACTATCGGGACGGCAGCGCGGCCGTCGTGCCAGACCCGACGCGCGGGCAGTAGGCGGTAGGCATAGCTGTGGGGCTGTGATTTCGGCCCGGGCTCCCGGAATGAGGGGCCTGAGCAGATCGTGGGCTCAGCCTCGTTCGACCTGAGCACGTTAGAGTGCGGATTTCGGCGACCACCCTCCGCGTCCGGCACGGCGGGGACAAGCCTCTATACTGGCCCCGACGGTGGATGGGGTTGGCGCGCTGGTGGCGCCGAAAACGCAGGCCGGCCGCCGAGTGCGCCGCGATGATGACTTGCATATGTAATGGAGGGCCATGCGGTGGATTACCGGAAATTTGGCACGTCGGACCTTGAGGTGGCGCCGCTCTGCGTCGGATGCATGGGAATGTCCGGCTCGCGGGGGCCCGCCGACGACGCCGAGTCGATCGCCACACTGCATCGGGCGTTCGAGCTGGGCATCAATTTTCTGGACACGTCGACCAGCTACGGCAATGGCCACAACCTCGAGCTGATCGGGAAGGCGCTGGCCGGCCGCCGCGAGCGGATCGTGGTGCACGTAAAGTCCGGGAGCCCGCGCACTCCCGACGGCACCGGGCAGCGCGGCGGCGGCTCGCCGGCGTACCTGACTGCGACGTGCGAGGATGGCCTGCGCCGCCTCGGGGTCGAGACGATGGACATCTTCTGCATGGCCCGGGTAGACCCGCAGGTGCCCATCGAGGAATCGGTAGGCGCCATGGCGCGGCTGGTGGAGCAGGGCAAGACCCGCTACATTGCGCTCTCGGAGGCGAGCGCCGCATCGATCCGGCGCGCCAACGCCGTGCACCCGATTGTGTCGCTGCAGATGGAGTACTCGCTGTGGACGCGCGATGCGGAGGCAAGCAACCTGCCGGCCTGCCGCGAGTTCGGCATGGGCTTCATGGCGTACTCGCCGCTCGGGCGCGGGTTCCTCGCGGGGACATTTCACGACTTCGCGGAGATCCCGGAGGGCGACAATCGCCGCGACCATCCGCGCATGCAGCCGGAGGCCCTCAGCCACAACCTCAAGCTCCTCGCGCAGATCGAAGAGATGGCCCAGGACCACCACATCACGCCGGCACAGTTGGCCTTGGCCTGGCTGCTGGCGCAGGGCGAGGACGTCGTGCCCATCCCGGGGATTCGCAACCGCGCGCACCTGGAGGAGGACGTCAAGGCGCTGGACATCCGCCTGACCGAGGCGGATCTCACGTGGCTCGCCGGCATCATGCCGCCGGGGATCGCCGCCGGCGCGCGCGCCCGCGACATGGACCGGGTCAACATCTAAGCGGGCGGGCGCAGTTGAGGGCTGCTTAGAGGTGCTCCCGCGAGGTGGCAGCGCGGAGCGCGTCTTTGCGTTGCAGGTAGGCGTCGGCCGCCTTGGCGCTGAGCACGAGCAAGAACGTGCCGACGAGGATCAGCGCCCCGACGTAGCCCCACTTTCGGTCCCCCGAGAGGCCAATCGTCAGCGGAATCGCGATCAGGGCGAGCAGGATGGCGAGCGCGACCACGGCACCGGCGCCCCACAGGATCGCCGGCCAGCGACCGGGCGGTGAGGACACCATTTCTGGAGTCGGGCGCGGCTGCCGCGACAGGCTGGCGGGTCTTCGCGCCGGTGGTGGAGGGCGTCGTCGCGACAAGGGGGTCGCTCCTTACCCGCAATTGTACCGGCGATAGGAGCCGGCACAGTGGCCGAGTGGTGCGGTGGAAACCCGGGGCACACCACGA
>JAXDLH010000073.1:0-7491 GCA_034666705.1 Chloroflexota bacterium | reverse complement strand
CGCCGCAATACGGCGGGGGACAAGCCCCCCTACCGATTCAAGTGCACCGCATCCAACTCCAGTGGTTCAGATCGCGGCTTCGAGCTCGGTGAGAAAGCGGCGCAGCACGGGGTGCTCCACTTCCTGCTGGGCAGTCAGCAGGAAGTTGCTCACGTCGGCGGGCTGGCCGGCGTCCCGGTACTCGATCGCTTGCAGCAGCGCCTCGAGCTTGTCGATCTGCGCGGCGAAGCGCGCCTCTGGGCTGCGTCGCTCCACATACTCATGCCACAGGACAGCGAGCTCGTCTCCGAGGGGCGGGGGGAGCCCGGAGGTGAGCCGATCCAGCCCCTCGGCTTCCGCCCGGTGCTTCGCGTCCTGGTTCGCCGCCAATTCGCCGGCCGTGAGCAGCTCGCGCCAGCGCGGCACCGCCTCCGCCACGTCCATCCCCGCCGCCACGATCGGGCCATACGGTGTGGCGTCGCCAACCTCGACCTCGGGCAGGTCGTGGACCAGCATCATCTTCACCAGCCGGTCGGTGTCGAGCCCCGCCTCGCGCCCCAGCAGCCACGCCATCAGGGCGTCGCGGTAGGTGTGGTCGGCGACGGACTCCGGAGCGGGGATGCCGCGATCCACCCAGCCTTGCCGGGGCAGCGTCTTCAGGGCGCCCGCCGCCCGCAGGAAGTCGAGCATCAGCCCGGGTCACGCATCAGATCGGCAGAAGTGAGCGCTTCTTCGGCGGACGCACGACCTGCTTGCCGACGAGCAGGCGCAGCGCACGGATCAGCCGCTCGCGCGTCTCTTCGGGCCGGATAGCCGCATGCGCGAACTGCTTGGCGAGCGCGTCGAAGGGCCCAGCGTAGCGCGCGTTGAACTCGGCAACGCGCTCACGACGCGCCTCCGCCGGGTCGGCCGCGCTCTCGATCTCACGCCGATACAGGATGCTCACGGCGCTCTCGGCCTCCATGATCGCCAGCTCCACGCCGGGCCACAGGAATAGTTGGTCGGCGCCCATCTCGCGCGTCGCCATTGCTTGCTTCGCGCCACCGTACCCGCGCCCAAGATAGACGGCGATTTTCGGGACCGTGGCCTCGGCGTAAGAAAAGAACATACGCGCCACCGCCCGGACGATGCCGCCGTGCTCCTGCTCCACCGACGGGACGAACCCCGCCGTATCCACCAGCGAGATCAGCGGCACGCCAAATGCGTCGCAGAACCGAATAAAGCCCGCGGCTTTGGTGGCGCCCTGAGCGTCGAGCGCGCCGCCGCGCACCGCTGGCTGATTGGCGACGAGTCCCACCACCTGGCCATCGAGCCGCGCGAGTCCGACGATCAGGTTCGTCGCAAAGCGCGCCTTGAGCTCCATGAGCTCACCACCGTCAACCAGCCCGCAGATCACCTCGTGGACGTCGTACGGCTCGCCGATCTGGTCCGGCACCACGCGAGCGAGATCGACGCTCGCATTCGGTTCGGCCGGGGTTGTGGGCGGCGGCACGGCCGCATGACTCGCGGGCAGGAAACTCAGCAGCTTGCGGATCGCCTGCAGACAACTGGCATCGTCTGGGACCACGAGGTCCGCGACGCCGGTCATCTCGGCGTGGACCATCGCCCCACCCAACTCTTCAACAGATACGTCGACGCCGGTCGCCTGCCGGATGCTCGTCGGGTTGGAGACGAACATCTGGCCGCTGCCCTCGACCATCACCACGAAATCGCCCAGCATCGGCGTGTACGCCGCCACGCCGACACACGGCCCCATGATCGCGCTGATTTGCGGCACCGCCCCGCTCGCCTGCGTTGCGGCGGCGAAGATGCGCCCCACAGCGCGCGTCACGTCGAGTCCTTCCTGGATGCGGGCACCGACCGAGTCGTAGAGGCCCACGATTGGCACGCCGAGTCGGGTCGCCGTCTCGAGCGCGTACGCGATCTTCTCGCCGTGGGCCGATCCCACACCACCCTGGAGAATCGTGCGATCCTGCGCAAAGACGTAGATGAGCCGCCCATCGACCGCCCCGCTCCCGAGCACGATGCCGTCTGTGGGGCGGCGGCGCTCGGCCATACCAAAGTCCGTCGCCTGCGTTTCGGCGAGCATGAACTCCTCGACGAACGAGCCGGGATCTAGGAGGAAGTCGATCCGTTCCCGGGCGGTCCGCTTCCCTGCAGCATGCAGCCGCTCGGCCTCGCGCGCGTCACCAGTGCGGGCCTCCGCCTCGAGGCGGACGAGCGCGGCATCGTACTCAGCGCGGGATCCCGCCACCGGACTACTCGGCAGACGCGCCGGGCGGGGCGAGCTGCCACGCTGCCGGCACGACGAGCGCGGCGAGCAAGAGCTTCGCCAGATCGCCAGGAATGAACGGGATCAGGCCGGCTTGCAGCACGGGGGTCGGCAACCCGTGCACGGGCAGCCACATCCAGAGCCAGATCAGGCCGGGCACATAGAGCGCTACGTTGCCGACGAGCATCAACGCCGCCATCGACCACACAGTGCGGTCCAGCGCCCAGTGCTCCACCAGCCAGCCAACCACAAACGCGGCGAGGACAAACCCCACGAGGAAGCCGAGGGTCGAGCCCAGGATGTACGGCTCGCCCGAGCGAGTGAGGGACCAGGCGTTATTGCCGCCCTGAAACACCGGGAGGCCACCCAACCCCTCCGCGAGGTAGGCAAGCAGGGCAAGGGCACCGCGCCGACTCCCGAACGTGGTGCCGACAACGAGCACGCCAAACGTCGAGCCAGTGATCGGCACCGGCTGGATTGGAATCGTCACCTGGGCGCAGAGCGCGACCACGACGCTCCCGAGGAGCACTAGAGCGGCTTGCAACAGCCAGGATCTCGCGGGAATGAGGGCTTGCGTTAGCGTCGGTGCGCTCGTCGCGCCGGGAGCCGTAAGCCGCAGCATGGTCGCACCTCGGATCAGGGGTCGGCGAGGGAACGACTCGGATGATACCAGCGTACGGCGGGCCCGTGAAGCTGGGCCCCTGATCGCGGGACGGCATTCAAGCTCGATCCCCTTCGAGACGACTCCGTGACACCCCAAGCCCTACGCCGTGACGCCCCCGTGATCGCTAGAACAGATGATTAGAACGTTCGTTCCGAACGTATGAATTATCACGGGAGTGCACGCATGGGGCAGGCAGAGATCATCCTCCTGGCAGCAATCATCGGCATCGTGAGCGTCGTCTGGATGGGGACCGCGCTGATTCGTGCCATCTGGAACGGACGCCCACCGCGGCGCGTGCCGTTCGCAGTCGCCCTCGGCCTGGTCGTCGTCGCAATGGTGACACTCGGCGCCCACCCGTTGCCCGCCGCGCCCGTTCTCGTCGCCAGCGCTAGCGAGTCATCCACCCTTCGGGAGCCGCAGGGCGAATGGCCAGTAATGACACTCGTCGCCAGCGGTGCGCGCCTCCATCTCGCGGGCACAGAGCCCATTGCCGCCGGGGAGGGCGTGTGGGCCGTCGCCGAGGATCCGCGCACCGGCGCTGCCTGGCTGCAAGGCCCGGCTATGCTGACGGACACTGGCTGGCGTCTCGACGCCGTACTGGGAACCGCCACCTCGATTGATGTGCCACTTAGCTACCGAGTCAGCATCGTCGCCGTCCCGGCAGCGTTGCACGCCACATGGTTGGCGCAGACGGCAGACGGCGCCGCCCATGTAATGAGCGCGCCACCCAGCAGCGCCCGCTGGCTTGCCCACGACCTCGCGGTCACCGTCCCGGACCCCCGATAGCCGCGGGCACCGCCCACGCGTCCAATAGCGGCTGGCACCGCGTGGGCGCGAGGAACCAGGGTCCGGGTCATCCTTGAGCGAATCGAAGGATCCGTGACTCCAACGCTGAGGCCACGGATCCTTCGCTCAAGGATGACAACATCGCTGAGGGTGACCACGGCGTTGGAGGGCACCCCGGCGGGATGGCATCCGGGCTGCCGTCCCACTTTGATTGGGCCGCAACCACGTCAAACCAAAGCCACGATGAAAACCGCATTTCCGCGTGCGTAATCACGCCTGAGCGAATGCGGGTTTCACCTTGGCTTGAGTTTTAGATGTGTGCCGTGGCTGCCGCCTTGCGGTCGATCGCCGCCGACCGATCCTCCGCCTCCACCAGCCAGCGCGCCACGTGCGTCAACATCTGCCGCGCCAGGTGCGGCGAGCCGTCGAGCGCCTGGCGGAAGCTCCACGCCGTCATGATCAGACACGTCGTCGGCTCGATCGCCTTCACGGACGCGATTCGTGGATGATCGACGAGCAGCGAGATTTCGCCAAACACTTCGCCCGGGCCCTCTTCCTTGATGGGATCCTCGACGCCGTTCCGCTCGTGAAAGACGAGCACGCGCCCACTCGCGATGACGTACATCCCCACGCCGTCCTCGCCCTCGCGGAAGATCAACTCTCCGCGCGCATAGCTGCGGGGGTGAGCGAGTGCAGCCAGCGCGGCGAGGGCCCGGGGCTCGATGCCCTCGAAGAGCGGGACGCGGCGCAGCAATTGCTCGGTGTCGTCCGCCATGATCGGTACCCTCCTGGTACTGGCCGCTCTGCGACCAGAGTGCGCGCAGCTACTGGAGATCCCAGGTGTTGATGTTCCAGGCGTTGGCGGGCTGGTCAGGCGCCGCCCCGCCGGGGCCCACGAGCCCGGTGCGGAAGGCGACGCCGAGCGCCACGTAGTACAAGGGGATCGCCCCGACATCGTCGGCCACGACCTTCATCATCTGCGCCACCAGATCCTGACTCTTCTGCGGATCGAGCGTCACCGCATACTCGCCGTACAGCCGGTCGTACTCGGGGTTGCTGTAGCCGCCGTAGTTGCTGCCTCGGTAGCGGTTCTGCTCGGTCCCGATCGACGACGAGCTAAAGCCCTCGAGGGCCGAGGTGAAGCTGGACGCCGGCCAGACCAGGAAGCCCTTGAAGGTCATCCTGATCTCACTGGCGTTGGACGCCGACGCCGGGTACGGCGTCGGCGCGACCTGCATGCCGAACACGCTGTACTGTGCGGCGATCGCCTCGATCTCCTGCACGTTCTTCGGCTGTCCCGAGGAAGTGACGTCGAAGCCCAGTTGCTGCCCAGCGGCGTTGCGGTACGCGCCGTCAGTCCCCTTGGTCCAACCGGCATCGGTCAGCAGGCGTGCCGCCTGGACCGGGTCGTACTGCCACTTCCGGGGGCTGAGCTGCTCGAGCCGCTGGAAGGCCGGGATCGCCGGCGTAATCGACGTGTAGGCAGGCGTGGTCGCCCCATCCTGCAACGTATCGACGATCAACTGCTTGTCGAGGATGAGGGCAATCGCCTGCCGCACCCCTGGATCCCGCACCCAGGGTTGCGTCTGGTCGCGCTGCTGGGGAATGAAGTTGCGCGTGCCCTTCGGGATCGGCAACACCGTGCCGCCACTGGTACCCCAGCTTTGCCGAATCGTCGAGAGTGGCCGTGTGTCGAGCTGGGCCCCGGCCGGCAATATATCCAGGTCACCGGCCAGCAGCGATGCGACCATCGTGTTGGCATCGCCATAGTAGCGCAGGATGACGCGGTCGATCTTCGGCCGGCCGAGGAAGTACTGGTCGAACGCCATCCCCTCGAGGAAGCTGCCCAGTACCCAATGGCCAACTTTGTAGGGGCCGAGGCCCACGAAATCGGTCGTCCAGTACGTGCTGTTCTGGAGGCCGTTCTTGTCGCCCCGGTCGTACGTCTCTTTGAGAATGTGGCCGGGCAACGCCGGGGTGTTGTCTCCGAGGTTCGCACCCACGAATGGCGTCGCGAAATGGACGAGCAACGTCTGGGGATCGGGCGCCAGGACGTCGCTGAGCTGTCGCGTCCCGACCGCGGGCGGGTTCGCCACGAACTCCCCATCCCGCGCGACCGTCGTGCCGAATACGAAGTCACTGGCGGTGAGCGGCGTGCCATCGTGCCAGAAAACGTTGGGCTTCAGCTTCCACGTGAGCTCCATGGTGCCGTCGTCATTCACCTTCCAACTGCCGTCATTGAGATTGGGCACCTGCTGGGCGATGTGCGGCTGCAGCACGTTGTGGTCGTCAAAGATCGTGAGGCCAGCGTGGAACATCAAGCGGTGCTCGGTCCCACCGCTGTTGCCGGTCGTACCGGGACCCGTGATATTGATGATGCCAGTGGAGGAACCCCGGCCCACTGGCTCCTCCTGGAGTTGCATACCCATGTTGATCGTCTTGGTGCCCCGGCTGGCCGGCGCGCTGCCGGCTGATTGGCCGTTCGTGCCGGTCGGCGCCTGTGAGTTGGACGTCGAGGCTGGGGCGCAACTCGTCAGCAGCAGCCCGGCGCCACACAGCAACGTGAGCGTCCGGGTCGCCCGCCGCCGGGCAACCGAATTCCACTCTCTGAATGCAATCACCTGGCTCTCCTACTCTCGGGCGTGGATCTGACCGAGGCCCACCGCCTCTTTCGTCGGCGCGTTCGGATCGACGTGCCCGGCCTCGCGCGCCCGCTGCTGCGCGATCGGACTGTATTTGGTCGATTGGCCGGTACTGATCGCGCCGGTTTGCATCCACTCAGCCACGCGCTGGCCCGACCGCCCACGATAGGTGGGATCGTCGCCCTCGTGAGGCACGTGGACCGAGACGTTCGTGGCCGGATCGCGGAAGGTGTTCATCGGATCCTGGCCGGCGGCGACCAGCTTCATCTGCTCGCGCAGCAGCCGCCGATAGAGGATGATTCCCTTGTCCGACTCCCCGAGGTGCTCCGTCCAGCGCGGCGTCACGGGGCCCTGACTCATCCAGGCGAAGTTGTCCTGCCCGCTGTTGTTGTCCATGACGTCCCAGATCGGCGCGCCCTCGGCATCGACGCCGGGCAGCGGCACCTGGTAGATCGGAATCTCTTCGGCGCGCTGGTCCCCGTCGCTCTCCCGCTTTTTGTGAACCTGGTACCACCAGTAGAGCGTATGGGTATCGTCGATCGGCACGCGGATCTGATCCTGGCGCAGCATGTTCGGGAAACAGATCACGTGGCCGAGCCGCCAGTTCGCGTGGCTTTCGTCGTCCCCTTCGAGCACGCGCCGCTTCACGATGCCGTGTTCGAATACGTCGAAGCCGATCTTCTGGTGCTTGCGCACATCGGTCCGGATCCGCCAGTACGACTGCGCCACGTCCGCATCGTCGATCTTGCCGAGCCGCTCCATCGAGTAATTCGAGAAGTACTGGTGCAGCCATTCGACGTGGACTGGATCGAGGCTGTTCTCCATGATCTGCAGCCAGTTGCACGGCAGGATCGCCCAGCCGATATCCCGCACCCCCTCCTTCACGAAGGCTTCCCAGTGCGGCACCAGGGGCCGGGGCTCCGGGCCCAGCCAGGCCCACAGCATCCCGCCCAACTCCTCGACCGGGTAGCTGGTGACCTTGATCCGATCCTTGAAGGTGCTGTCCGGGGACTCGGCCGGCTGCTCGAGGCAGTTGCCGGCGTTGTCGTACAGCCAGCCGTGGTACGGGCAGCGGAGTCCTTCCGGCTCCGGGATGCCCCACAGCATGTTGACGTTGCGGTGCGGGCAGTACTCCTGCATCAGCCCGT
>JAXDLH010000072.1:0-5120 GCA_034666705.1 Chloroflexota bacterium | reverse complement strand
CCCCCCCACTATCGCGTGCCTTTCATTCCGAGTGGAAACCGACCCAGCAGGATGGGCGCGAGGCTGAGCGACCGAGCCGGGCGCCGGCGTGATCCCAATAGTGAGAACCGGGCTGAACAGCCGGCTGGAGGGGACCGACACTCAACAGTAGCGACGGTCGCGGCGGATACGACAACCTCAGGAGAGGCCGACGATAATGAGCACCCGGTTCTCACTCCGCCGCCACCCATACGCGAGATCAGTCGCGATACTGGCGACCTCCGCGCTGCTCGCTCTGCTGATCAGTGGATGCGCACCTGCCACACGGCAAGAGATCAAAGGGTCGGTTTGCCCAAGTGTGGCAGTCAACCCCGCACCCGCAGACGATCCTGGTGGGCCGAACCCAGACTTCACACGGCTCGGATTCCCGGCTGTGAGTGCCCACGTCCGCTACACGCCAGGCGAATCGGCCGGTGTCGGCGTCGGGGACATCGCGGTACGCATTCCCGCGGACTTCTACACAGATCCCCTGGATTTCGAGATCCTCACGGGGAACCCGACGGCCTGGCAAGCATGCGTCGGCGGCGACGTCACCGTCCTCGCACCGTATGCGTATCGCATCACAAATCCAGTGAACAAGCAGCGCATCGGCCGCTTCGATCATCCCGTCGAGGTAACGATCACTGATCAGCGCCTGAGCACGAGCGCGCGGTACTGGGTCACGACGTCGGACGATCCCCCCGGTATTCAGGCGAGCACCGACGCGGTGGACCTGGCAGGAACCAGCCTGAAGGTCCCAAATTCCACCGCCCGGATCGGCTGGTTTGTGACGGTGCCTCGGTGACCATGACGGCGATGTCCCGCGAGACCATACCCGCCTGGGACTCCCGGATCCTGGCGAGCACAGTCCTCGCATTCACGCCGTCGGTCGTACTGTGGTGGCTGCTTCAACATCCAAGACTGAATGTTCCAGATCCGGTCCTTCCCGACACGTACCTCGGCCATTTCGTGATGGTTACTGTTGTCTCCATCGTCGCGTTGTCGGCCGCGGCACTAGTCGCTCTGGCTGCACGCCGCGCCGGACAGTATCACGCGCTATTTCTCGCGCTCGGCTTCATGAGCATGGGAGGATTCTTTGCCATCCATGGCATCCTCTCGTTCAGCCTTTACCGAGAGATGCCAGGAATGGCCGATATGGCGGGCTACGGCGGCTCGGCGATGGGGCTCTCAGCCTACCTCAGCCTCTTTGTCCCCTCGATCCTTTTCGCCCTGAGCGTGACGACCATACCCCAGCGCATGGAGCAACGGTTTCGATTGGGCGGCAGGCTCGTCCTCGGCGTCGCGCTCGCGATACTGCTGTACGGCATGACCGCCTACTTTGCGCCGAACCTGCTCGACGAGCTCCCGCTCAGCTCGCCTCCGTTCTCAGACGTGTTGAGTTTCGTCACAGTCTCTCTGTTTGCGTTCACCGCCTGGCGACATAGCCAGCTCTATCAAATCAGCCAGCGGTCTACGCTGAGTGCTCTCGTCGTATCCGCATTGCTTCTCGCCCAGGCACAGATCTCGATGAGCGTCTCTCCAGTCTGGAGCCTCGCCTGGTGGGAGTACCATGCGCTGATGCTCGCCGGCGTGGCGATCGCCCTGATTGCGCTCGCCCTCGAGATCGTGCGGCGCCTGCAGCTCGACACCTACCTACCGACGGGTGTCGTCGACCGTGCCCTTGCCGGTCGCCTCACCTCGCTTGCACCGGAACGGCGCATCGCGACGCTACTCTTCGCCGATATGCGCGACTCGACCAGCCTGGCAGAAACGATCACGCCCGAACAGATGGTCGAGATCCTGAACCAGTACCTCGGCGCAATTGCCCGCTGCGTCATCGCGGAAGGTGGCACTGTCGACAAATTCCTTGGCGACGGACTCATGGCGGTCTTCGTGGAGTACGGTGACCCAGCTCACGGCGCGATCAAGGCCGCACGCGCCGCACTCGCCATTCGGTGCGAGGTTGCGGCACTGAACGAGTGGCGGGCCAGCCGGTCAGAGGCTACGGTCCGTTTCGGCGCGGGGATTCACACGGGCGACGTCGTCCTCGCGTCCGTGGGGCTGCGGGAGCGCTCTGATTTCACCGCCATCGGCGATGCCGTCAACACGGCGGCACGTCTGACGGGTGTCTGCAAGCAGTTCGGCGTGGATATCGTGCTCTCGTCAGAGAGCGTGGCGTACCTGCGCGACGCAAAGCTGGCGCCGCGCTCCCTCGGCCTCGCGAGCGTCCAGGGCAAAGCCGAGCCATTGAGCGTCTACACGCTTGACGATCACTGAGGGACTGCGCGGCGTGCCTGAACGGTGGCCCATAGTATCATTCGGTCCAAACCCTAGGCGCGTCGATGTTGGCCACTACCCGTTAGGCCGCAAGCAGCGCTCACTGTGAGGCGAGGTAACCGAGATGGAGGCAACGCTCAGTTCGGTGACGATCGAGGAGGCGGCAAATAGCCTGTACGAGGCTGAGCGCACGCAACGCCCGATTCCGCCGCTCACCGAGACGTATGAGGGGCTCTCAGTCGATGAGGCATACCGAATTCAGTTGGCGTTAATCGACCGCAAGCTGCGCGAGGGCGCACAGGTCGTCGGCCACAAGATCGGGCTGACGGCGGTGGCGATGCAGCAATTGCTCGGCGTCGATCAGCCGGATTTTGGCCACATCCTGAACACGATGATGGTGCAGGATGGCTCGGCCGTCGCGAGAAGCGAGCTGATTTACCCCCGCGTCGAGGGCGAGATCACGTTCCTCCTCAAGCAGGACTTGCGCGGCCCGGGCGTGACCGTCGCCCGAGTGCTGGCGGCCACCGAGTACGTCATGCCCTCGCTGGAGATCGTGGATAGTCGAGTCGCGGACTGGAAGATCAAGCTAGCAGACACGATCTCGGACAACGCGTCGTCCTGCCGCATGGTCGTGGGCGGTCGCTGCCTCAAGCCCGACGCACTTGACCTACGCCTGGTCGGCATGATCCTCGAGAAGAACGGTGAGATCGTCAACAGCGCCGCCGGTGCCGCGGTGTTGGGCAACCCCGCCCAGGCAGTCGCCTGGCTCGCCAACACCCTCGCGGAATTCGACGTGACGCTGAAGGCTGGCGAAGTGATCCTTCCCGGGGCGCTCACGGCGGCCGTGACCGTGCAGGCCGGCGATTCCATTCGCGCCACGTTCGACCACCTGGGATCCGTATCAGTCCGCTTCGCGTAATCAGCGGCCGCAGCCTCCTCTCTGCCTCCCCCATTTGAGAATCAGCATAGCGCGGCAGTTGCACCGCGCTATGCTGAGGGAGGGGAACGTGCGCGGGAGACGAAAATGGCGGAGACGACTCGCACGGTCGACGGGCATCGCGTGAAGATCAGTAATCCAGACCGGGTGCTGTATCCGGAGACCGGGTTCACCAAGGGCGACCTGCTCGACTATTACGCCCGCGTGGGGCCGACGATGCTCCCGTACCTGATCGGACGCGCGGTCACGCTGAAGCGTTACCCGAATGGCGTCGAAGGCGAAGTCTTCTTCCAGAAGAATTGCCCCGTCGGTCGTCCGCAATGGCTGCACACGGCGCAGGTCTGGAGCGTGACGCACCAGCGCTTCCAGCGCTATTGCATGATCGACGACCTGCCGAGTCTCCTCTGGATCGCCAACCTCGCGACGATCGAGATGCACGTCTCGCTCGCCCATGCCGATCAACCAGAAACGCCGACCAGCGTGGTCCTCGATCTCGATCCCGGCGCACCTGCCAGCATCGTGGAGTGTGCCCAGGTCGCGCTCTGGCTGCGCGAGCGGTGCGCCGCGCTAGCGTTGCAATGCTTCCCGAAGTCCTCTGGATCCAAGGGCATCCACCTTCACATCCCGCTCAATACCCCGGCGACCTTCGACGCCACGAAGACGTTCGCCCATACTTTGGCCGACCAACTCGCGGAGGCTCATCCCGACCTCGTCGTCTCGAACATGCGTCGCGCGCAACGTGAAGGGCGGGTACTCGTAGACTGGAGCCAGAACGACAACTTCAAGACCACGGTCTGCGTCTACTCGCTACGGGGGCGCGCCCGACCGACCGTCTCCGCCCCGATCACGTGGGACGAGATCGAGCACGCCTGGCAGACTCGCGACGGCCGCGGGCTCCTCGTCGAGGCGCCGCAGCTATTCGAGCGGCTGGATCGGCAGGGCGACCTCTATGCACCGCTGCTCACGCTCAAGCAGTCGCTCGCCTCACCCTCCGCGGTCAGCGACGCAGCATAGGGCGCATGGCCAACACCCGTAACCGCGCGTGTGCAGAGTCGGTCGACCTGGGCCGCTGCAATACGCACCGGGAGGGGGCTTATACTTGATCCTGCACCCGGGTCCTCTCCCCTCGCGCTGACCGGGACTGGAGGTTCGCCCATGGCTGAGCGCGTCACCGCGGCAATTCTGGGATCGGGCAACATTGGCACCGACCTCATGATCAAGCTGCTGCGCAGTAAGGTTATCGATCTCAAAATGGTGGCCGGCGTCGACCCGCAATCCGAGGGGCTGCGCATGGCTCGCGAGCGCGGGCTGAAAACCACGACCGACAGCATCGATGGGCTCCTCGCCGATCCTGATTCTGGGCGCATCGTGTTCGATGCCACCTCCGCCTGGGCGCATCGCATCCACGCACCACGGCTCAAGGAGGCCGGCCGCATCGCCATCGATCTCACACCGGCAGCGATCGGACCTTTCATCGTCCCTGGGGTAAACGTCGTCGACCTGCTGGACGAGCCGAACGTCAATCTCGTCTCGTGTGGCGGCCAGGCGACCATCCCCATCGTTTCGGCAATCAACAAGGTCGCGCCGGTGGAGTACGCGGAGATCATCGCCACGATCGCCAGCTTGAGCGCCGGTCCCGGGACCCGCCAGAACATCGACGAGTTCACCCGGGAAACCGCGCGCGGCCTCGAGGAGGCGGGCGGCGCCAAGCGGGCGAAGGCGATCATCATCCTCAATCCCGCCGACCCACCGATCATGATGCGCGACACGGTGTATGCCATGGCACCGGGCGCCGACCCCGAGCAGGTCACCCGCTCGATTCAGGACACCGTGGAGTCGATCCAGGAGTATGTACCGGGCTACCGGCTCCGGACCGACCCGATCTTCG
>JAXDLH010000071.1:0-5927 GCA_034666705.1 Chloroflexota bacterium | reverse complement strand
CGCCAGGAGCGCCAGATGTTCTCCGCGACCTGCTCGAGCTGCGGCAAAGAGGCGCTGGTGCCCTTCCAGCCCCGCAGCGACCGCCCCGTGTACTGCTCCGATTGCTTCGCCACGCAGCGTGGCCAGTCGTCGGGCGGCTACGGCCGCGACCGCTACTAACCCTCCGACCCAGACATAGCTACACCCGAACGACGGCAGGCCCGGGCGCGATCCCAATCGCGCCCGGGCCTGCCGTCGTTCGGCCAGGGGCATAAGGGACCTCGATCACGTGCGCGACGAAGTCCGCACCGAGTGAGGGACGTCGGGTGTGTTCTGATCGATCACGGCTGATCGGCGGGGGCACTGGGCCGTGGCGGCCATGAGCAGACGGGGATGCAGCGTATTGGCGCTGGGTCAGCGCTCCGAGCGGGACGCCGGGCGCGCTCGATCTAGCTGCGGCGCTCGAGACCCAGCGCGACCAAACCGAGCAGTGTGGTGGGGCTGAAGGGCTTCGCCAGGTAGTAATCGGCACCGGCGGCCAGTGCCTCATCCTTGGCCGAGAGGCTCGCGCTTCCGCTCACGACGATCACCGTAGGCGCCCCGAGGGTTGGATCGGCACGCAGCGAACGGCACACGTCGATTCCGTCAAGGCCCGGCATGCCCAGGTCGAGGATCACTACCGTTGGACAGTGCAGGTGGGCGATCGCCAGCGCCTCCATGCCATTGGATGCCTCCACCACGACCTCGGGAAAGCTATCGAACGTGGCGTGCACCAGTTGGCGAAACGCGTATTCGTCGTCGACGATCAGGATCGACGCCTGCGCGGTGTCGATCGGCTGCGCCACAGCGCTCCCCGGTGCTGGACATTCGGTCAATGGCCTTCTGGCTCCAATCTACCTGTTTGAACTGTGACGAGCGTGAGCTCGGTGGTGCGCTGGCTCCGAGGCCCCCGCGCTCCATACTCTAAGGATCGGACAGGAGTGATGAGGTGTACAGGATCATGGGCGTGGTGGCCTGGATCCGCTCCAGACCGGCTTGCCGGCCGAACGAGACCCTGCATCGCCTCAGTACAATGTTTCCTCAATGTTTCGGTCGTGGTAATACAACTTTCGATATGTAACAATCGGGGTTGCGGCATCGGACGGGCAGATGCGTAGCTTGCCGTTGCGGGGAGAGGCATGGAGCGCAGGCACCGATCGCATCGGCGCACGACCCGGCGCCAATTCCTCGGCACCGCAGCCGCTACGGTAGGCGCCGCCGCCGGGGCGATGTTTGCGGCCGGGTACGTCAAGCCGGCGATTCGCGTGCTCGGCGTGTCCGCCTCCTACGCTGTCGTTTCTGGGGCCACGCCCACCGGCACGCCCCGCGGCGTCCCGAGCGAGACCCCGACGCGGACGCCCACCCCGAGCGCCACGAGTACGAACACGCCATACGCTACGAACACCCGCACGCCAACACCAACGCCGACCAGCACCGCCACCCCCACGAGGACGCCGAGCTCCACGCCGCCGCCTCCTCCGCAGGGCTGCACGCTCGGCTACTGGAAGAACCACACGTACGGCTGGCCGTCGCCCTATACGACCTCGACCAGGCTGTCCACGATCTTCAGCTCCTCAGCGCTCAACTACTATGGGATGGGCAATTCCACCCTGCTCGACGCGCTCAACAACACCGGCAACGACGTTCACGCCCGGAATGTGATGCGCCAGGCGGCGGCGGCGGTCCTCAACATTCGGAAATTCGGCACCCGCTACCAGTACACCCTGACGCAGCTCGTCACGCAGGTCAACAACGCATTGAATAGTCACAACGCCGCGACGCAGGACGCGCTGACCACCAGTCTCGACACCGCCAACAGCAACGAAGCCAACACCAACGGCTACTGCTAACTGCTACGCGGTGGCGCGCCTCACCGCGAGTCCCGAGTGGCCAACTGCCGGTGCGCACCTCGATGCCATCGTGGGCCCCGTGCCTTTTTCTGAGGGCGGACGACGAGGGGACCCCAGTTGCCTGAGGCCCCCCGGCGATCATTTCACGGAGGCGGTGCGCCGCAGCCGCGTCCAGTCCGCCTAGCGCGCCGGCAGGGGGAAGCTGAGCAGCGCCGGTCGCCCGTTCTGGATGTCGAGCGTATAGATCATGTTGTTCGTCTCGTCGAACGCCTCCGCATGCGAGTAGGTCGTGGTTGGCACCGTTGTCAGGAGGCCAATGGGGGTACCGGTGTAGATGCCCATCATGGGACCGCGGGGGTCGTCGCTGGCGCCAAAGAAGAAGCGGTCCGCCTTGGCGTTGTAGATCGCGCTGTCGCCATACCCCACGTCCTGCGTGGTGCCGATGAGCCGGCCCGCAGTCAGATCGAAGAACGCTGTGTGCGGTGTCGCCGCCGCCCGCGCGCAACCAAGGACCGCCTGGTTCGTCTTCGGGTTGATCGCCAGGCCGTTCGGGGCGCACGGATCGCCAATGTCGAACGTCGCCAGCACCGTGTCGGTCTTCGGGTCGATGCGGTAGACCACGTTGTCGCCACCGCTGATCTGGTAGAGGTAGCCATCGCCGGCGTTGTAGCGAGGCTGCTCCAGGATTGGGCCCAGGCCACTGATCTCGCCGACGAGGACGTTGTTCACGGCGTCAATCACCCCGAGGAAGCCCTCGTTGCGGTGCGCGATGTAGATCTTCATGTCCACGGCGTCGTAGTCGATCTCGTCGGCGGAGCCGCCCGTCGGGATGGTCGCCACCTGGGTGTTGAAGGTCCGCGAGGCCGGATCGATGTCGATCACGCCCACGCCGACCACGCCTTCGCCCACGAATACCTTGTTGACGTTCTTGGCCACGATGATGCCGTGGCCGGTCCCGACCTCGTTGCTCACGGTCTTGACGTAGACCGGGTTCGGGCCAGAGACGTCGAAGATGTCGACGCCGCCTCGGTACCCGTCGCCGAAATAGAGCATGTGGCCTTCCTGATCGATGTCCATGATGTCAGTGAAACGCGCGCGGGGATTTTCGTCGGCCGGGACCAGCGTGCGGGTCTGTTGGACCTGGGCCACCTGCTGGGCGGCTGCGGGGATAGCCAGGCCCAGGGCCAGGGCGGTGCCGAGGATCGCTCGCCAGATCATGCGGGGCGCCAGTCGCGAGGGCATAGCTGCCTCCATCGATGGGCGTGCCCAGCCTGCTCGCCCGGCGCGGGCGGTATGCACCCAAACTGGGGGCTGCTGGGCCGCGTCCATACGCTAGTCTTCGCTCCGGCGTCTGTCAAGCGGCGCTAAACCAGTGGACCGAGTTGGAGTGCCAATTGCGGCGGCCAACCTTGGCGTCCGGTAGGGCGGGGGCCTGTCCCCCGCCGCAGCGCGGCGGGGGACAAGCCCCCCGCCCTACCGATCCGGGCTCTATGTACTGCATCCTTGTCCGTCCGCTTAGGGAGGGAGGTATGGGGGCTCATAGCCAGCCTAACTCATGCATGATGAAATTGCATAACGCCACCACACTGTCAACTCGCGGCAAGCGTGGCGCGCACGGTGCCCATCCCCGTGACGTCGTAGCCGGCCAGCGCGCCGATCTCGGTCCGCAGCGCCGCTCCCTGCAGGAGCTCGAGCAGCGCGGCAACCGCTGGGTGGTCCAGGTGAGGGCGCGGGATCACGAGGTCGAAGCGCACCTCGTCGAGAGGGACAAAGTCCAGTCCCGCCGCCGCGGCACTCGCGCGCAACGTCACCGCGGCGTCCGCGCCACCGCTCGCCACCACTGCCGCCGCCGCCCAGTGCCCCCCCACGAGCCGGTCGTAGCCGTTGATGGCCGAGGTGGGAATGCGCGCGCGCGCGAGCAGCGTATCGAGCACCACCCGGCTCCCAGCGCCCAGCTCACGGTTGACGATCTGCACGTCCGGATGCGTCAAGTCTGCCACGGCCCCGATCCCTTTCGGGTTCCCTCGGGGGACGGCCAGCCCCAACTCCCAGCGGGCAAGCTCCACGACCAGGCCGCCCGGCTGACCCAGAGCCCGGCGCGCGTGGACCAGGTTGTAGTCGGCGCCATCGGGGTCCGGAAGGTGGGTGCCGCCAACGTGCGCCTCACCGCGCGCCACTGCGTCGAGCGCAACCTGGCTCGCGGCGCTGAGCCAGCGGACGTGCGCCTCAGAGCTCCGCGCGGCGAGATGCGCACTCAGAATCCCCAAGCTGGGATCACAGCCCAGAACGATCGCGGTGTGATCCAACTGCTCGAGCGGGGTCAGCAACTGCCCCGGATCGGTCGCAGCCGAAGCGCGCACGAGGTCGGCGCTCTGGAACCCCGGCTGCAGCTCCCAGCCAGCCCCGAGCGGGTAGCCGATCCAGCGATCGCCGACGTGCCCCACTGCCAGACGGGGGGATGGCGTCCCACTCGTGGAACTGGTAGAGGCCAGCTCTAACGGCGGTGCGGATTCGGTGCGCGGGAGCAGAAAGAGCTCCTCAACCGTGCAACTGAGCGCCCGGGCAAGCCGCAGCGCCACCGTCGTGTTGGGCACGTAGCGGCCGCCCTCGATGCCGCTGATCGCCTGGCGTGTGAGGCCGGCGCGCTCCGCAAGCTGCGCCTGGGAGATCTCGCTCGCCTGGCGCACCTGCCGGACTCGGTTCTCGAACTCCGCCTCAGCGCTGCGCCGTCCCATGCGGCGATTGTACTGGATATCAGACGTGCGGTCTGATATCCAGTACAATCGCCGCCACATTACCAGATCGGAGGGATTCTGCAGACCGCTGCCGCACGCGGCTGGACGGGTGCTCCAGGTCGTTCAGGACGACGTTGTGGCTATGCCACTCAGGCGACGGCCTATCCCCAGGGGCCCAGGAACGACTCGCCCGTAAACGTGTCCGAGAGCGGTTCGAGCGCCTCGGGCCAGTCGTGCTGATCGACCTGGCGTCGTGCGGACTTGGGCCGCGGCACGCCGTCCCAGCCGATCTGCTCCATGTAGTAGTAAAGCTGGAGGCAGTGCCCATCCGGGTCGAACGCGTGCGCCACGTAGTCGATGCCGGGATGGAGCTCGGGCGGGATGAGGTCGGTCTCCACCCGCATCCCGTGCTCGCGGAGGAAGCGCACCGCGTCCTTGAGCTGCTGGTAGTTGGCGAGCTGCAACCCGAACGCCATACACGTGGTATGCGCGCTCAGGCCCAACAGCTCCCGCCAACGCTTGGGGTAGAGACCCAGCGAGTGGTGCTCGGTGTTGCAGCGCAGGAAGACACAGCGCTCGCCCTGCCACTCCGCCTCCTCGGTAACGGTGAAGCCCAGCTCCTTCACGTAAAAGGCGCGCGCCCGCTCGACGTCGTCCATGAAGAGATAGACGGGGCCGTGCTTCACGATCTTGAACGGGCGCGGCAGCATGATGCCGCTCACGTCGTAGCTCGGCGGCAGCGTCTCGAGATGGCGGTGCCCGGCCATGATTGGCACGCCGGTGGTTGCGAGCGATTCCTGGATCTCGTCGAACTCCGACGGCTGTGGCAGCTTTACCTTCTCGCGCACGGGGTGGCGGTACTCGGCCGGCTTGGCATGCCCATCCCAGCCGATCTGCTCGATCCCGTAGTAGAGCTCATTGGTATGGCCTTCGGGGTCATAGAAATAGGTCGCCCAGTTGGACCCAGCTCCGTCGCGGCCCGTGCGCTGCAGCTCGATGCCGCGCTCGGCGAAATAGTCGACCGCGCCCACCGGCTCGCTCAGGCTCTGCGTTTGCCAGGTGATCTGGTTGATCGTGATCTCCGGCTTATAGCGCCGGGCGCCCGGTGCGTTCGTTGCCTGCGGATCCGGCAGCCGCTGCCGCGCGAGGTTGAAGGCATGATGGTCACTCCCGTACCGCATGAAATTGCCATTCGGACTCGAATCCGAGATGCGGAATCCCAGCAGGTCCGCGTAGAAGTGCACGGCGTCGTCGAAGTTCGCGTAGTTGAGCCCGAAGTGGCCCAGCCGCCGGATCTTGAAGGGCTGGTCGAGGAGAATGCCGC
>JAXDLH010000070.1:0-9970 GCA_034666705.1 Chloroflexota bacterium | reverse complement strand
GGGGACGAGCCCATACTGGATGCTATCGACCATCTCCTGGCGATTGAGCGCCATGAGCAGCGCGCGTCGAAACTGCAGGTTAGCGACGATCGCGGGGTTCGGATTGATGAATTGCGGGAAGATCTGTGAGAACGACGCGACGGCCAGGTCCACCTTGCCATCGCGCCAGGTATCGCGGACCTGCACCGCCTGCTCCAGCGAGGTGCCCCGCCCAACCGTCACGTCGACGGTACCGGCCATGACGTTGGCAATCATCGTCGTCGGATCGACGATGAAGCGCATCTCGATCTGGTCGATCTTGGGGCGGCCGAGGACAAACTGGTCGTTGGCGGTCAGGACCATGTGGCTGTCGCGGACGAACTCGGCAATCCGGAAGGGACCGGTTCCCACCCACTGGTCCGCCCAGAACGGCTGGGCGAGGAAGCTCTGCTTATCGGCGCGGTACGCCTGCTCCATGAGGTGGCTGGGGAGCGGCAATGCGGCCCTCGGGCTGAATTGCTGGTCCGCCAGGATGTACGGCGCTTTCCAGTGCACTGTCACGGTGTGGTCGTCCACCTCTTCAATGCGCTGGATCGAGCCGTAGCTGAGATCCCGCGAGATCGGGAGATCGCGGTCCTGACCGATTTGGGCGGCGAAGACCGCATCATGCGCGGTGACTGGCGTCCCGTCATGCCAGATGGCGCCCTGCCGGATCTTCCAGGTCGTCTCCATCGTGCCGTCCGGCAGGAGCTTCCAGAGCCCGTTATCCAGCGTCGGCACCTGCTCCGCCAGCCGCGCCTGTGAGTGACCCTGTGCGTCGAGGATGGAGAAGCCCGAGTTCACGAGTTCTTCGAGCTCCTCGACGCCGCGGATCGTCGAGGAGAGATTGAACTTCTGATAGAAATTCGTCGGACTGCCGGGGATCGCAGCGACAACGCGCTTCGGCGTAGCGGGCGCCTGCGGGGCTGACGCAGCGCCATTGCCTGTTGACGACCCGCCGCCGGGCTGTGTTGCCGGCGCGCAGGCGGACATCGCAAGGAGCGCGGCAATGAGAACTGCGGAGCGAGACCACGACATGCGCATCACGACCTCCCGGAATGCTGGCCGCGATTCTACTACGCTTCCCAGAGATGCGCGAACTGCGTGGCCACGACCTGCTCGTACGCCGCCCTGCCTGGTGCGAGGCCCACGGCGGCGGCGAAGCGGTTCAGATCGGCGGCATTCTCGCGCGTGATGTGCGCGTCGTAGTACGGCAGGTCGCGGCGGATCAGCTCCGCGATCAACTCGGCCTCGAGCGGCGGGAACAGCTTCCGTCCGACCTCGGTCGCTCGCGCCGGGTCCTCCCGCAGCGCCTGGTGGGCGCGCACGATCGCCCGGACCGCACCGGCCGCGGCCTCCGGCTGGTCGTGAATCAGGCGGTCAGTCGTGACCAGCGCGGGAAACGTATAGTGCTGGGCCGCCGGCGGGCCGTCGCCGCGGCGCACGTCGAGCACCACCGTGCCGATCCCACGCTGCACCGCGACCTCCGCGCCCATGCCGTTCGCCCAGAAGCCGTCGAGCGTGCCCGCCTCGAGCGCCTTCGCCGCGGTGACGCCGAACGATACGCTGCGCTCGGTTGTCCCCGGAACCGGGCCGATCTGGATTCCGTTGCGCTCGGGATCCAGACCTGCCTCGACCAGCATCCGCCGCAAGCCGGCATCCGGACCCGGCGCCGCCCCGATGCGAAGCCCTTTCACGATATTCAGATCGCCGCGCTGGGCGTTCAGGTCCGCACGCAGCACGAGGAACCAGTACATGTGGCGGGCGAGCGCGCAGAGGAGCTTAGCACCGCGCCACTCCGGGAAGGCGCTGAGCGTGGCATGCGCAGCACCGGCGACGAAGTCCAGCCGGCCGTCGCGCAACTCGGCCATCGTCTGCGGCACGGGGAAGAGCAGCTCGAGCTCGGCATCAATGCCCTCGGCCTTGAAAAAGCCCAGCTCGACCGCGGCGATAGCAGGAAAGTACGAGTTGGAGACTAGATCAGGAACCGCGATCCGCATCGTTTGCTCCGAGGCCCTTTGGCCCCATTCTAGGGCCTGAACTGCCAGCGACGCGGGCAAGCCGCCGGGAGCGCACGCCGGGATATTGTCATCCGACGTTGTTGTCATCCTTGAGCGAAGCGACGGATCCGTGATCACAACATTGGGGCTACGCATCCGTCGCTTCGCTCAAGGATGACACAGTGGTTGGGTCCTCGCGATAGTGTGTTAGTCGTTCACGCACGGCTGCGTGCGGGGCGGGCGCGCGGGGCGGGCTCGCGGGGCGGGCTCGCGGGGCGGGCTCGCTGGTACCATGGGGAGGAGCACCCCGCTCCGCTTTGGCAACATTCCACGGAGGCATCCCATTGGCCGAGTCGGACAGTCGTTTGCCCGGCGCTGGGTCCTCCGCAACACCCATCGTGCCGCCGGCTGTGCCCAACCCGGCACCGCGCCGCCCCATCTACTACGGTTGGTGGATCGTCCTCTCCGCCACGCTCGCGAACTTCGCCTATGCCGTGAACTACAACTCAAACTACGGCGCCTACGTATTCAGCATGGGCGTCGATATGGGCTGGAGCCGCACCGCGCTCTCCGCCGTGCAGTCGGTCGGCCAGATTCCCGCTGCGTTTACCAGCGTGCTCGTCGGCCCGCTCGTCGACCGGCACGGCTCCCGTTGGCTGGTGGGCCTGGGCGCGCTCATCATGGGGGCGGGCTTCTTTGCCCTGGCGACGATCCAGGATCTCTGGCAGCTCTACCTGTTCCGCGGCGTCTTCGTCGCGATCGGGGCAAGCTGCCTCGGCGGTTTTCTGGGCGTCACCGTATCCAACTGGTTCGTCGCGAAGCGCGGGCGGGCGCTCGCGTTCGTCTCGATGGGCGCCTCGGCCGGCAGTGCCACGTTGCCGCTGCTGACCGCCTTCATCATCGACAACGCAGGCTGGCGCGCCTCGTGGGCAGTCCAGGGCGTTTTGCTCACGCTGCTGGTGGTGCCGGCGGTCGTGTTCTTCCGGCGGCGCCCCGAGGATATCGGCCTCCACCCGGATGGGATCGAGCCCGGCACTGAGGTGGCGCCGAAGAGTGCGGCCCAGCGCCGGCGCCAGGCGGAGCTGCTGGCGGCTGACGTCCCCTGGACGCGCCGGCAGGCGATGGGCACCGCGGTGTTCTGGCTCATGACGTTCACCTATGGCACCGCGGCGATGGCGCTCACGGCGACGAACCTCCACTTGATCCCGTTCATCGAGGATCTGGGGTATCCGCTTGCGCTCGGCGCTGCCGCCGTTAGCTTGCGCGCCACCACGGTCCTTCTCGTCAGCCCGGGCTGGGGCCTGGCGGTCGAGCGGCTCCCCCTACGGCTCATCCAGACCGTGCCGCTGGTTCTGCAGGCTGTCGCAATGCTCGCCTTCTTCCTCTGGCCGACGGTCCCCGGTATCCTTGCCGGCCTGCTGCTGTACGGCGTAGGGAACGGCGGCACGTCGGTGATGTACGACGCAGTGTGGGCACACTACTTTGGCCGCATCAGCCTGGGGACCGTGCGCAGCGCGTATCAGCCGATTCAGTCGCTGATGGGCGCCATCGGGCCGTTGGCGATGGGCGTGATCTTCGACATCTCGGGCAGTTACCAGAAATCGTGGCTGCTGCTCTTCTGTCTCTTCTCGACGGCAGCCGTATTGGTCCAGTTCGCACGCCGCCCTCGCCCAGCCCCACTTCTTCCGCAACCGTCAACGCAATCGTGAAGCGGTGGCCGCGCTTCTACTATGGCTGGTGGGTGGTCGGTGGGGCCGTGCTCGCCAACCTGGCGTACGCGGTGCAATACAACTCGAATTACGGCGCGTACGTGTACAGCATGGGCGCCGAGATGGGTTGGAGCCGCACGGCACTCTCGGCGGTCTCCGCGATCGGGCGCGTGCCCGAGGCGTTCATCAACGTGCTGCTCGGGCCTGTCGTGGATCGCCACGGCGCCCGCTGGATCATCGGCATCGGCGCGCTCATCATGGGCGCGGCCTTCCTCGCGCTGGCCACCATCCAGGATCTGTGGCAGCTCTACCTGTACCGCGGCATCATTATGTCCATCGGCGCCACGTGCGTCGGCAGCTTCCTCGGCGTAACCGTCACCAACTGGTTCGTGGCGAAGCGCGGTCGGGCGCTCGCCGTGGTGAGCATGGGGATGGGCGTCGGCACCGCCGCGCTGCCGCTGCTCACGGCGTTCATCATCGAACGCTCCGGCTGGCGAGCCTCGTGGGCGATCCAGGGCGTGTTGCTCATGCTGCTGGTCATCCCGGCGGTCGTGTTGTTCCGCCGGCGTCCCGAAGACGTCGGTTTGCATCCCGATGGCGTCGAGCCCGGTTCCGTCGCGCCTGACCTGAGCGCGGCTGGACGACGCCGGCTGGCGGAGCTGCTCGCGGCCGACGTGCCGTGGACCCGGCGGCAGGCGCTGCGCACGCCACTCTTCTGGATCCTGACCTTTTCGTATGGGACGGCGGGGATGGCGTACACCGCCACCAACCTGCACCTGATCCCATTTATGCAGGACCTGGGCTACTCGCTCGCGGTGGGCGCCGCGGCAGTGAGCCTCCGGGCGCTGGTGGCGTTCCTGCTCAGCCCGGCGTGGGGCCTCGCGCTCGAGCGGCTGCCGGTACGCGCGATTCAGCTCACGCCGTTCCTGCTGCAGGCGGGCTCGGTGCTCGCCTTCTTTCTATCGCCGACCGTGCCAGGCATCATAGTGGGCCTTTGCCTCTACGGGTTCGGGGAGGCAGGCACCGCCGTGCTCGAAGATGCGGTGTGGGCCCATTATTTCGGGCGCATCAGCCTCGGCACGGTGCGTGGGGCGATGTACCCGTTCCGCTCGCTCATGAGCGCCGCGGGGCCGCTCAGCCTTGGCGTGCTGTTCGACGTGTTCGGCGGCTACCAGGCCGCGTGGCTGGTGCTATTCGTCAATTTCGCCCTCGCCGGCGCGCTCGTCCAATTCGCGCGCCGGCCGAAGTCCGCACCAACGCTTATACGCTCTTAACCCCGCGACGGCCCGTTTCGGGGTAATATCGTTCGCGCACGAAGGCCGAGCCGGCCGAACGTGACGCCAGCATCCAAGCTCACATCGCAATCGCTGAGGAGGGACCATGAGCGGCTGGAACCAGCTCGACACCGGTGCATTCGAAAGCATGATCGCCGAGACCGTCACGATCAAGGGGTACAACGGCGATACGATCAATGCCTACTTCGCCCGCCCGACCGGCCCCGGCCCGTACGCGGGCGTCGTGCTCGTACACCACATGCCCGGCTGGGACGAGTTCTATCGCGAGACCGCGCGCCGCTACGCGCAGCACGGCTACCTGACCTTGTGCCCCGACCTGTACCACCGCTTCGGCCACGGCTCGCCGGATGACGTGACGGCAACCTCGCGAGCGGCGGGCGGCCCGTCCGACGACCAGGTGGTGGGCGACCTCTCGGCGACGAAGGACTATCTGCGATCGTTGCCCAACTGCAACGGCAAGATCGGCATCATGGGCACCTGCTCGGGCGGGCGCTACTCGTTCCTCACGGCGTGCCGCACGCCCGACTTCGACGCGGTCGTGGATTGCTGGGGAGGCGCCGTGGTGATGACGCCAGAGCAGCTCAATGCACAGCGGCCGGTCGCGCCGATCGACTACACCAAGGATCTAAAGGCGCCGCTGCTCGGCCTCTTCGGCAACGACGACCAGGGACCTTCGCCCGACCAGGTCAACCAGCATGAGGAAGAGCTGAAGAAGCACGGCAAGAACTACGACTTCCACCGCTACGACGGCGCCGGCCACGCGTTCATCTACTACCATGCACCGGCCTATCGGCAGCAGCAGGCCATGGATGCCTGGGGGAAGATCTTCACCTTCTTCGAGAAGAACCTGCAGAGCTAGAGAGGGAAGGCCTTCTTTCCCTGCCCCCCTCCCTCGAATTCGGGGGAGGGGGGTGAGGAACGCCTTTTGGTCGGGTTAGCCGAGGCGCTGGACCAGCGCGCGCTGCTGGGCGTGGAGCTCGGAGGGCACCCGGTCGCCGTATTGCGCGAGGTACTGCGCGTGATCCTCGGCTTCCTTGCGCCACTCGTTCGGGTCGACCCGGAACAGCAGCTCAGCCTGCGCCGGTGTGAGGCCGGCGTCGCCCGCACCAACCGCCTCGGGCGTGGGCATGATGCCGATTGGCGTCTCGCGCGACCGCCCGCTTGCCCCGCCCTTTACCTGGTCGTGGATCCAGCGCAGCACCCGCATATTCTGACCGAAGCCGGGCCAGAGGAAATGGCCGTCTGCATCGCGCCGGAACCAGTTGACGTGGAAGATCGCCGGCGGCTGGCTCGCACGGCGGCCCATCTCCAGCCAATGGCCCCAGTAATCCGCCATGTTGTAGCCGCAGAACGGCAGCATCGACATCGGGTCGTGGCGCAGCACGCCGACCGCACCGGTGGCCGCCGCGGTGGTCTCGGAGCCCATCATTGCGCCGACGTACACCCCGTGCTCCCACCCAAGGGTCTGGAAGACCAGCGGGATCGCGGTCGAGCGTCGGCCGCCGAACAAGATCGCGCTCAGCGGCACACCCTGCGCATCCTCCCAGTGTGGTGAAAGCGCAGGGTTCTGGCTGGCCGGGGTGGTAAAGCGTGAGTTGGGGTGGGCCGCGGGAGAACCGACGCCGGGGGTCCAGGGCTGGCCCTGCCAGTCGATCAGGTGCGGCGGCGGGGTGCCGTCCATCCCTTCCCACCATACGCGTCCATCTTCGGTGACGGCCACGTTCGTAAAGATCGTGTTGCTCTTTACCGTTGCCATTGCGTTCGGGTTCGTGCTGTAGTTCGTGCCAGGAGCCACGCCGAAGTAGCCGTTCTCGGGATTGATCGCCCAGAACCGACCATCGGGCCCAATGTTGATCCAGCAGATATCGTCGCCGACCGTCCGCACCGACCAGCCCTCAGCCTCGAATGGTGACTTCAGCATCGCCAGGTTGGTCTTGCCGCAGGCGCTGGGGAACGCGCCAGCGATGTACATTACGTCGCCGTCCGGCGCGCGCAGCTCGAGGATGAGCATGTGCTCGGCCATCCAGCCCTGATCGCGGCCCATCGTCGAGGCGATGCGCAGCGAGAAGCACTTCTTGCCGAGCAGCGCGTTCCCACCGTAGCCGGAGCCTACACTCCAGATTGTGCGCTCCTCGGGGAAGTGCATGATGAAACGGCGGTCGGGGGACAGGTCGCCAGTCGAATGGAGTCCGGGCACCCAATCCTCAGCGCCGGCGTTCAGCCGGTCGGTGGCGACCTGCCCCATACGGGTCATCATGCGCATATTGGCCACCACGTAGGGGCTGTCGGTGAGCTCCACACCGATCTTGGAATAGGGCGACTCCGCCGGGCCCATAAGGTACGGGACGACGTACATCGTGCGTCCGCTCATCGCGCGGTCGAATAGGGGCCAGACGCGCTCGCGCGCATCGGCGGGCGACATCCAATTATTGTTCGGGCCAGCCAGCTCGGGCGTGGGCGAGCAAATGAACGTCAGGTGCTCGGTGCGCGCCACGTCGGTGGGACTGCTACGGTGCAGGTAGCTGTCCGGATGGACGTCGTCGTCCAGCGCCTGCAACGTGCCATCCGCGAGCATCTCGCCCACCAGTCGCTCGTTCTCTTCCTCGCTGCCATCACACCATACGATGTGGTCCGGGCGCGTCTGCCGCGCCATCTCGTCTACCCACTGTTCTACCGACGACGCCATTGTCCCCCTCGAACGCAAAAACGCACCACCCAGTGTAACGGTCCAGGAATACTCAATGCATGCGCCGGTCGGCCTCTACGCCCATCCATTGGTCGACATGTGAGCTATCCCGCAGTACTCGTCGCTCTCACGACGAGGTTTGGTGGCACATTGGCTACGCTGCACCGCGTGATCTCGGTGGTCGCACCTCAGCACTGGCAGCTCTATGTCCGGGCAACCTTCATTGCGACAACCTCGCCGCGACAACCTCGCCGCCCGGCACCGTGAAGGGGCAGGTCGAGCCTCAGTGTCCGGGAGCTTCACGGACGGCGAGGCCGGCGCGGCAGCAGAGTACGTCGTCTTCGTCCCGCCCATTGCCGGCCACGCCGATCGCCCCGATGAGCACCGGCCCGTCCAGGATCGTCATCCCGCCGCCGCCCGCCATGATTCGGCCACGGTTCGTCACCATGAGACTGTAAAACCACGGCTGGCGCGTCTCGCGGCCAATCTGGTGGGTGGCGAGCTGGAAGTTGATCGACGTGTACGCCTTGTTCAGCGCCAGCTCGGCCGTATGCGGTGCGGCCCCATCCATGCGGCTGAGCGCAATAGGGGCACCGCTCTGGTCGACCACCGCCACGCTCACCACGCTGCCGATCTCTCGGGCATAGGCTTCAGCGCCTCGGATGATCTCCCACGCCTGTTCGATGAAGACTGGCTCGATCGCCGCCTTGTTGGTGCGGAAGAAGCGCGCATTGACCTCGACGAAGTCTTTCCAGTTGTCGGGCAGGTTGTAATCGAGGTAGATCGCTTCGACGGGGCAGACGATCTTGCACTGCTCGCACTCGATACAGACGTCGGGATCGATGTAGTACTGCGGCGAATCCGGCGTAGTGTGGATGCAGGCAACCGGGCACACCTCCACGCACGAGGCGTTCTTCTCCTCGATGCACGGCTCGGCGATGACGTACGTCATACGAGGCTGGCCTCGCCGTCGGGCGCGAGTGGCAGGTCGGTGCGGATCACCTCGGCGAGGTAGACCCGATTGCCGAGCTGCTGCGTGACCAGCCGGCCCTTGCCATCGGCCGTGCCCATGCCGGCGGCCACGGCCAGCGGGAGTGGATCGGGACCGTCGAGCGCCGTCGCCCGGAAACCGAGCTCGCGAATGTAGGCGCTGAGGACGAAGCTCACAAATTTGCCGTTCTGCACCGGCACCTGGCCTCCGACACCAGCGTGCTCGCGCGGATCGTACTCCGCCTGCACGGCGCAGACGATGGCGAACGGGTAACCGTCGGGCTCGCTCGCGGCGTCGAGGCGCGTAACCCCGGTGAGGCTCGACCCGAGGAACGTCGCGAGCTCTTTGATGTGACCCGACGTGATCTCGGGGGTATGGACATCTCCCTTCGTCGGATTCACCGGCCCTTCGATAGAGCCGCGCATCGCTTCGCCGACGATGTTACGGGTATCGTGCACCGGGCCGTTGATGAAGCCATCCCAGTACGGATCGTCCGCTTTCGATCCCAGCCACGGGATCGTGATCGGGCCAAGCTTCACGGGCATCACACGCCATCCCGCTTGACGAAGCGGTTCGTGTTCTCCTTCAGCGGGAAGTAATAGCCGGCCTTGCCGAGCGGCTCGCTGAGGTGGCCGCCCGCCTCGTCATGCTGCGCGGTACAGCCGGCAATGGTGCACGCCCGCTCGCCCGGCTTGATGCCGGAGTCGTAGCCCATCCAACGCACGCGCTTGTTCCGCACCACACCCCAGAACCGGTCGTCGATCGCCTTCAGCGCCTTCACGACGACGGGACGGGCAGGGACTGGAGTCGCGCGCAATGTATTGATGGCGAGGTCGCGCCACCAGGAGTTTGGCTTGGTGTACGGGCAGACCGTGGCGCAGGTGAGGCAGCTCCCCCAGTGCGGCACGACGTAAGGTCGCAGACGGTAACAGGTGAGCCAGTTGATCTTGTGCTTCTCGATGCCGTTCGTGACCGTCTTCTCGCCGAAGGAGATGCTGTTGGTTGGGCAGGTGACGGCGCATTTGCGGCACACCTTGCAAAAGTCCTCGACGCCCAGGTCGATCGGCTTGCCAGCCACGAGCGGCAGGTCGGTCTGGATTGTCGGGGGCATGTGTACCCGTGCGCCGAACTTCTCGCTGATGATCAGGCCGTTGCGGCCCAACTCGCCGACCCCCGCCGCCAGCGCCGCGGCCTGGGAATTGGCAGTGCCGCGCAGCGCGGTGTAACCGAGGTCCTGAATATAGGAAGAGAGCGCGCGGATGATCAGGTTC
>JAXDLH010000069.1:0-2703 GCA_034666705.1 Chloroflexota bacterium | reverse complement strand
CACCTTTACCGCCGTGTTTAGCGGTACCGCCGAAGTAAACACGGGGTTCGGCCCGGTGGCGGCGGCCACGCCGACCGCCTGGCCCACGACGAGCACGGGAATCGCCGCCGAGGTCAGGGTGAAATTCACCGCGGGGATGGCCGTGCCGCCGGTGGACCCCGCGACCGTCGTCCAGGCGAAATTCGAGGCCTGGACGGTCACATTCCAGCCGGCGCTTGACCCGGTGAGGTCTTCGGCCGCCAGGGCCAGCGCGCCGGTCGACGCCCGATCCGAGAGTGAGTAGGGAACACTGGTGAGGTCCATGGTGCCCAGGCTGGCCGAAAGCGAGCCCGCCGTAACGCTCTGCGTCACGGTGGAGCCGGCCGCAGAAGCTGGGATGGCGCCGACCAGGAGGGCGGCCGACAGGGCGAGGGCGATGCCCCGGATACGCATTGTTGGTGATTGCATCGTGATGTTCATTCCTTCATTTCGTAGTGGTCTGCACGCTGGGTCGTGCTGCCTGATCTCGGGAATTGGGTGCGACAAGCGATGAGCCGGAGCCCTTGAGGCGGTTGCGCTCCTTCCTCGGGTTGGGCGGTGGTCCTGCGGGTCTACGTTGGAGCACCGCGCCCTGGCAAGTAGAAGTATGCGTCGGCAATCCCGAGCTACCATCGGCCGAACGGCCGATTAGTAGTGGCCGTGGAACACTGGTGCAGCAGGAATATTGGCCGGAGGCTGCACGCTGCCAGCGAGCAAAAGGCCGTGCTCAATGGCATGCACGGCGGCTTGGGTCCGGTCAGACACGCCGAGCTTGTGAATGATGTGCTCGATGTGCGCCTTCACAGTGCCCAGATTGATCACGAGCGCCGCCCCAATTTTCTGGTTCGTCAGGCCCTGCGAGATGAGTTGGAGCACCTCGAGCTCGCGCGGCGTGAGCTGCCCCGGCAACGCATTGCTCACTCGCCGCGCCTCCTGCGTCTGCTCCCGGGCGAGCCGATGGAGCAGCTTCGCCGCCAGACCCTCGTCGATCAGCGAGTCCCCGGCCAGGACGCGCCGGATGGCGGTGATGACTTTGTGTCGCGAGACGCCCTTGGAAAGATAGCCTGCGGCGCCAGCCTTGATGGCGTCGAAGAGCGACTCTGGATCGGGATCGCCGGTGATGATGATGACGCTGGTGCGAGGGCGATAGGCTTTGATTGCACGCGTGGCCGCGATGCCGTCGAGGCCGGGCATCAGGCGGTCCATCAGCACGAGGTCGGGCTCGAGCTGTTGACAGCGGCGCACCGCCTCGCGGCCGTCGGCCGCCTCGCCGACAATCGTCAGGTCCGGCTCGTTGGTGAGCATCGCGCGGAGCCCGGCGCGAGCGATCTCGTGGTCGTCACAGAGCACCAGGCGGGCGCCTGCCGTGGGTCGGACTGCCGCCGGGACGCGGACTGGCGAGGCGCCGCCCACAGGGGGGTCCGCGCTCTTGGTGTCCGGACGCACCGCTCGCGGCGGCAGTCCATCATCGAGCGTCTCCCGTACCTTCCGCGCGAGCGCCAAGGGGGTAAACGGCTTTTGCAGAAAGGCGGTCCCCGACTCCAGCGTCCGCTGCCGGATCGCCGCCGCCGTGGGAAACCCAGACATAAAGAGCACCTTCAGCCCCGGTTGTCTTGCACCAAGGCGCTGGGCCACCTCGCGTCCACCCATCCCTGGCATCACCATATCGGCCACAAGGAGGTCAATCGGCCGCTCATGCTGCAGCTGGACATCCAGGGCTTCCGTCCCCTGGGTGGCCTCGAGGACCGTGTAGCCCAGGGCGCGGAGCGCGATGCTGGCAAGGGTGCGCACCGAGGGCTCGTCCTCGACCACCAGGACCGTCTCTGTCCCGCGGGGCAGCAGGTCGCCCCGTGGCCCGAGCTTTGGGGCAACCTCGCCCCCGTCTGCAAGCGGCAGGTAGATCTCGAACGCCGTGCCCTGGCCAAGCTGGCTCGTAATGCGGATCTCGCCGTCACTCTGTTTGACGATGCCGTAGACCATGGAGAGCCCCAAGCCGGTCCCTTTGCCTTGCTCCTTCGTGGTATAGAAGGGCTCGAAGACCCGCGCCAGGGTCACGGGGTCCATGCCCGTGCCGGTGTCGCTGACCGCCAGCAGCACGTACTGCCCGGCCGGGAGCTCACGGGCGACGCTCGCCTCCGGGGCAATGTCCACGTTGGCCGTCGCGATCGTGAGTTTTCCGCCGTTCGGCATGGCATCCCGGGCGTTCACCGCGAGGTTCATGATGATCTGTTCGCACTGGCTGGGGTCAGCGAACACCCGGCCGAGATCGGACGCCTGGACCGTGGCGAGTTCGACGTCTTCGCCAATCACGCGGGTCAGCAGCCGCTCCATGTTGCTGACGATCTCATTGAGATCGATGACTTCCGGCTGCAGGACCTGCTGCCGGCTAAACGCGAGGAGCTGCCGGGTGAGCACCGCCGCCCGCTCGCCTGCCCGGCTCACCTCGCTGATCATCGGCCGCAAGGGGCCATCCTGCGGGATTTGGTCGAGCGCTAGCTCGCTGAACCCAATGATGGCCGTCAAGAGATTGTTGAAGTCATGGGCGATGCCCCCGGCCAGCAGGCCCACCGCTTCCATCTTCTGGGCCTGGCGGAGCTGCGCTTCACTTTCGCGGAGCGCTGCCTCGGCCGTCTTGCGGGCGGTCACGTCCTGCGCGGTGCCGACGAGTTGCCATGGCGCCCCGGC
>JAXDLH010000068.1:0-10951 GCA_034666705.1 Chloroflexota bacterium | reverse complement strand
TGCTGCCACCCAGCGAGACCGGGATGACATGGTCGAACTCCAGGTTGCGCTGGCCGCCGCACCGCACACAGCGGCCACCGTCGCGGCGCCAGACGGCCAGGCGGACCTCCTCGGGGATCGGAGCGCGCCCCGGGCCAATGACGGCCTCCTCGGCCTCGAGTCGCGCCATGGCGTTCTCGATCTGCCGCTGCCGGCGCCGCATGCGATCGAGCAGAAGAGCGCGGACCTCCGCGACGTCGAGTCCGTCCTCATCGCGGTAGTAGTCGCCCCGAAACATCCAGTACGTGCGACGCGGCATCGCCAGTACGGCGACGGGCTCCGACTCCTGCTGCTCGAGCAGGTCGCGATAGTCGCCGCTCGACAGGCCCCGAGCCGCGCGTGCCTCACCGAGACAGCAATACCAGCGTCGCCAGAACCAGGCGCCCTCGCTGACCCACTCACAGCGATTGTCGCGCGTCAGCATTTCACCCGCATCGTCGGGAACTTTACTCACGGCCTTGGGATCATGCAACATAGCTCCCAGGGACCAGGGAGGCGAAAAAGTGGAGCTTGCCGGAAGAACGGCCCTCGTAACGGGCAGCGCCGTGCGCGTCGGGCGTCAGACCTGCCTCGAGCTCGCGCGCCGTGGCGCCAATATCGTGATCAATTACCGGACGTCGGCCGGGCCAGCATCCCTGCTCGTGGAAGAGATCTCCAAGATGGGGGTCCAGGCGCTCGCGATCCAGGGTGACGTCAGCATTGCGGCGGACGTGGCGCGCATCCACGCCGAGGCCAAGGCCACCTTCGGAGCGGTCGACGTATTGGTCAACAACGCATCGATCTACCCGCGCACGCCGCTCGCGACCCTCACCGAGGCGCAGTGGGACGAATCGATCGCCGTGAACCTCAAAGGTCCGTTCCTCTGCAGCTTGGAGTTCGGCCGCGCAATGTTCGCCCAGGGCTCCGGCGCTATCGTCAACCTCTCTGATTGGGCCGTCTACCGCCCCTACGTGGACTATCTCCCCTACCTGACTGCCAAGGGCGGCATCGTGACCATGACGATGGCATTTGCTAAGGAGCTCGCGCCGCACGTGCGCGTAAACGCGATCGCGCCGGGCCCGATCGCCCCACCGCTCGACCTTCCGCCGGAGGAGGTCGAGGAGGCCCGGGCGGGCACCCTCGTCGGTCACTGGGGCTCGTCAATGGACATCGCACGCTCCGTAGCGTTCCTCATCGAAGGGTCCGACTTCATTACCGGGGTCATCCTGCCCGTCGACGGCGGGCGGCTGGTCGCCTGACAGGAGATACGATGTATCGGGTGACCACTGAGATCAACTTTGCCTACGGCCACCGGCTGCTGAACTACAACGGCAAGTGCGCCCACCCCCACGGCCACAATGGACGCGTAGAGATCGAGCTCAGCTCCGAGATACTCGACGCCGCGGACATGGCGATCGACTTCACGGACATCAAGCACACGGTGCAGCGGTGGGTCGACGAAAACATCGACCATCAGATGATCCTGCGCCACGACGACCCGCTGCTCCCCGTGCTGCAAGGAATGCATGAGCCTGTCTACGTCATGGAGCACAACCCGACGGCCGAGAGCCTGGCGCGGCTCATCTGCGACGTCGCGGTCGAGCACGGGTATCCGGTCTCGTGCGTCCGCTTCTGGGAATCACCGACCTCTTACGCAACGTATCTACCTGTACAGGCTGCACCCGACGGCCACGCCGCCGCGACGGTCGAGACCACGGCGAGCCGCTCGCCGAACAGAAAGTGAGATAGATGCATGACTGAGGAGCTGGCCTTTCCCGTCCCACAACGCGTTATGGTCGTCGCGGCCCATCCCGACGATGCCGAGTTCGGCGCGGGTGGAACCGTGGCCAAATGGGTGCGGCAGGGCGCGGAAGCGTACTTCTTGATCGCCACGAACGGCGACAAAGGCGACGACGAGGCAAAGACCACGCCTGAGGAGCTCGCAGCCATCCGCGCGCGCGAGGCGAAGGCGGCCGCGGACGTGCTCGGCGTAAAGGAGCTCGTGATCCTGCCCCGACGGGATGGCGAGCTCATCTACAGCATTGACCTGCGTGGGGACGTCGTGCGCTACATCCGGAAGTGGAAGCCGGACGTGGTGATTACCCACGACCCGCGCATCCACATCAGCCCGATGGGTGGGATCAACCACGCCGATCACCGAGCGATCGGCGAGGCCACGGTCGACGCCGTGTACCCGTTCTCTCGGGGACGGCATCAGTATCCGGAGCAGATCGCCGAGGGGTTGGAGCCGCACACCGTCTGGGACATGTTTCTCTGGGGCGCCAACCCGCCGAACCACTGGGAAGACGTGACCGACTACGTCGACTGCAAGCTCGAGGCGCTCCGCGAGCACAAGAGCCAGTTCTCCGAGCCGGAGCGGGTGGGGCAATTCGCCCGCGAGCGGCTCAAGCGGGCCGGCGAGGAGCACGGCATGGCGTTCGCCGAGGCCTTCGCCCACGTGAGTCTGCGCCGCGGCCCTGCGACTCCACCCCCTGGCGAGACGCCGCACGGAGCATAGGTCGTTGACCAATGGATCGAGCGCGTCTCATCAAGCCCGTGTCTATGGGATTGGCTGGCGCCCTTATCCGTACAGCGCGCGATAGCGCATGTACTGCTCGTAGACGGAGCGGACGTAGCCAGACGTCTCCGTGAAATCGATCCGCTCCACGAAGTCGTCGGGGTCCGCCACCCGCGCCCAGCGGGTGGCGTTGCCGCCACCGGCGTTGTAGCCCGCCGTCGCGATCAGGGGCCGGCCCCCGAACGTGCGTTGCAGGTCGCCGAGGTACCAGGCCCCCAGCCGAATGCCGATCTCGGGTCGGTAAAGGTCGGCGGTACTGGGCGCCGCGTCGCCAAGCGCCCGGGCAACGTCGCGGGCCGTAGCGGGGAGTATCTGCGCCAGCCCGCGCGCGTCGGCGCTGGACCGCGCCCACGGACTGAACCAACTCTCCTGGCGGAAGAGCGCCAGCACGACGTATGGATCGAGCCCCTCGCGCGCTGCCGCACGCTGCACGAGATCCGCATAGGCGAGCGGGTAGATGAGCCGCTGCACACAATCGGGGGCTGCGCCAGATGAGCCACCCTGAGCCATCGCGAGAAGCCGCTGCCCGGCCGCGATTGACTCGGCATACAGGCCACGATCGCGCAGGCCAGCGCCCAGCGCGTACAGCGCCCGAGGGCTCGAGGCCGTGCGGATCGCCGCCATGGTCTCCGCAACGGCGGCATCCGGCATACCGACGAGAAGCAAGCGGTCGGCTAACGCGAGCGTGGGCATCGCGGACGCGGCGTCGCCCGGATTGGTCCAGTCGTCGAGCCAGGTGCCACACGCCGCGTCGTCCTGGGCGCGATCCTGGCCCGCTAGCTGGCTCGTCAGCCGGCCGCGATACGGGTCGGCGCCGGGGCCGCCCTCCACCAGGTCCGCCGCACGCAAGCCCTCGAACGTGAGCGGCGCAAGCTGTGCGGCTTGTTGCAAGGCGGGGCGACCGCCACGAACGTCGCCGAGTTCGGCAGCCGTGCGGCCGTACTGGTAGAGCGCCTGCGCCCGGATCTGCGCACTGACACTGCTATCTCCGAGATCGCGCCAGACAACCATGGCCCGCGGCGCGTCACCTGCGTTGTAGCTGATCGCGGCCACGTGGAGCAGGGCGCGGCCGGCCGCATCGGTGTTCGGGTACGCGGTCGCAATCGCAACATACGATGGGATTGAGGCAACCGGCCCGTCATCTGCCTCGTGGATGCGCGCGGCAATCGAGAGTGCCTCCGGCGCAAGGCGGCTCGCCGGATACTGCGCTGCCATGGCGACGAGGTCAACGGCAGCCGCGGCGCGTTCCCCGCCGTCACGCTCGGCAAGCGCCGAATAATAGAGCGCAGTGGGCGCAGCGGCATCGGCTGGGTTCGCGGCCGCGAAGTTGTCGAGGAGCGCCTGGGCAGCCGCGAAACGGCTGGCGCGGTACAGCGCGAGACCGCGACTATAGGCATCGAGCAGATCAGCGTCCCCTGACGCTTCGAGGCGCGAAAGCGCGGTCTGCCCCTCGCTCGACTGCGGATAATCGTGCACGATGCCGACCAGCGTGCTCGCCCGCGCGTCCTCCCGCCCGGCCGCACGGTACGCGGAGGCCAGCTCGAGCAGCACGGCGGGCCGGCGAGCCTCCATGGCATTCCGCACGAGCGCTCCGTCGAACCAGACCGGGCCATTCGCCGCCTCGACGAGGGCGGCCGACCGCGAGGCGCGCTCCAGCCAAGCGACGGCCCTGGCCGGATCACCGGCAGTGAGCGCGAGCTGGGCGGCGCGACGCTCCGCGACCGTGGCCCACTCGGGTGTAAGACCCAGGGCTACGGCCTGGTCATACAAATGCTCGGCCGCCGCAGCGTTGCCTTGCTGGGCACGGATCTCAGCCGCGCGAAATGCCGCATAGCCGCCAGCCGGATTGAGCGCCACGCTCGTGTTCAACGCGTCGACGGCCTCATCCGTGTTGCCAAGCTGAGCGGCAGCCTGGGCGTAGATGATGTACGCGTCGCTGGCGGTCGGATCCTGGCGAACGGCCCCGGAAGCAAGGTCTGTGGCCTCCTGCCAGCGGCCTGCGGCGAGGTAGGCGCTTGCGGCTCGCATAGCAACGTCCACCGGATCCGGCGCCTCCGCTTGCAAGGCACTGACGTACAGCGCCGCGGCGACATCGTAGCCCCCCTCGGTCATGCGCTGGTCGGCGCGAGCCAGGAGCGTGGCGGGGGTTTCCTGGGCTTGCGCCGCTGGCGGGCCGGTCAGTACCGGCAGCCCCGCCTGGATGCGAGCGCCAATCGGCGGCGCGATCGCGAGCGGTGCGACCTGTGCCAGGACGGCGGCGAGCACGGCCAGGAGGCCGCCAAGCAACGCGGAGAACCGCCGCGAGCCGAGGACGCGTGAGGCACGATAGGAGACGAATGCGTGCAGGATTGCCATAGGATGACGCCAGTGTGGGTGATAGACCCATTCGGTCATAGGTAAGGTTGGCGCTCAGTATAGCAAGCCGCTCCAGGCCGCACTTCGGTCCTGTGACGCGAAATCGGGACGAGACGCGGCTCGCGAGTTGGCGCCTCGCGCTGAACTCCGCTATTGGCGGAGGGCGGCCGACACAGCCGCGGCCGCAGTCGGATCGCTGGCGATGACGAGGGTGACGCGCTTCCCATCGCGAAGCGCCATCTGGTACCAGGCTCCATTTGCCGTTTGCCAGGCGCCAGCCACGGTCTGTGTCGGCGCCGCGCCCGTAGGCAGCGCCGGCTGACCATCGATCGGAATCCCGCCTGCATAGCGGTTCGCGAGCAGTTGCTGATACGCATCCATGAACTCGGCGGCATCGGCCGGGTTGTCCCAGATCCACGTCGACGCGAAGAGCAGCGCGCCATCGGCGTCCCGGCGCAGCGCCCGGTACCGATCGCCTGCCCAACCATTGCACGCAGTATCGGCCGTCTTCGCATTCACATATTGCTCGATGAGGATGTTGCAATCGAGCTCGCCAATCACGTTCTCGCGCAGCATGTGCCAGTCGGGACCGGCCACGGTCGTCAGGTCCGGCAGCGAGATCTCCACCGGGTCCGTGCTCGCCCGGTATTTCGCCGGGTGCAGGATTTGCGCCGTGGAGGTCGGCGGGTGGGCCCACGCGTCGTTCACAGCATCCCAGCCGCCGCGCGTGACCAATGCTGCGACGAACTGCGCCCCATCGTCGTACGGGAAGATCAGCTCGCGCTGGAGCGCCAGGGGCGCCGCATCGAGCGCTGTCGTGTCGCCAGCCCGCGAGTCGGCGAGAAACTCGGCGTACTCCGTAGCACTCAGGAACCGCCGCGCAAAAAGCAGCTCCTCAATGACCGCATCACCCTCGATGAGTGCGGTAAGCGCCAGGTCGGCGTCGTCGTTGCCCTTCACCGACTGCTCGAGGTCGCTCAGCCCGAAGTGCTGATCCTGAAGCGCATGGGTGATCTCGTGCGACAGGATTACTCGGGTCGTGGCCAGACTGCTGTCGGGGTCGACGACCACCCGCAATATTTTCTTTTCGTGATCGTAGAACCCGCCGATCTGCTCGCTGTCGACGGCCTGAATGACGGCAAGCAGATCCACCCCAGGCTCTACGTAGCCCAGCATCTCGAGTACATACTGGTTCGCCTGGATCTCGTCCGGATTGTTCGCGTCGTCGATGGACTGCGCCAGATAACTCTGAAGCTCATCGCGGGTGAAGAACCCAACGGGGATCGGCGCCGTCGCCTGGAGCTCTCGCACCTGTTGGGTCTGCTGCTCGATGAGGTCGACGTCCGCCTGCGTAATCGTGCGTGGCGTCTGGGCCTCGAGCGGTACCGGTGATGGAAGCGCGAGCCCGAATGTGCAAACGAGGACCAGGCAGAGGGCGCGGAGCGGCCAAATCTTCCGCCGGTAGCTGATCGGGCCGGAGCCTCCCGCCTTCTGGCGACCTCCCAGTCCCAGTAGAAAAGAGGTGATGCGGACTACTGCGCTCACTGCACGCTCTCCATTGCGGCTGGCTCAGGCTGCGCGAACGGGTCCTCTGCGCAGTCCCACCCAATCCACTCACCGCCGCCGGCCCACACCTCTTTTTTCCAGATCGGCACGATCTCCTTGAGACGATCGATCGCATACTGGCAGGCGGCAAATCCTTCAGCGCGGTGCTCGGTGGCGACGGCGATCGCCACTGACGCCTCGCCCAGCTCGATGCGCCCAGTGCGGTGATACATTGCGACGCGATTGGTTCCCCATCGCTCGTCGATCTCGACAACGATCTCCCGAAGTTTGCGCAGCGCCATCTCGGGGTACACCTCGTACTCCAGGTATGACACCTCGCGGCCACGCGACATCCGGCGGGCGGTGCCAACGAAAGTGACGACGGCGCCCCACTCGGGCGAGCGCACCAGGTCTGATACGAGGTCGGCGGTAAGCTCCTGGTCGGTGATCGCGAGAAGCTGCTTCGCACTGCCGCCGCTGACCGGTGGAATGAGCGCCACCTCGTCGTTCGCTTTGATCACGTGGTTTGCCTCCACGTACTCGTAATTCACGCTCACGCGCGCCTCGGGGATGCCACGCACGTCAGGATAGGTGGACTGCAGGATGGAGCTCAGATCGGCGGCGGTGGCAGCATCGGGCAGGTCGACGAGGACCTGGCTCGTCCCGATCGCTTCGCGAACGGAGGCAAAGAGGCGGACAGAAACCCGCATCACGGAGCGGTGAACGGTGAGATGGTCGGACAGCGCATGGTGCGCGTCGCGCTACTTGCCTTCACCGCCCTTGCCGATATCGTCGATGTCGAGAGTGTCGATGAACTGCTTGAAGACCGACAGCTTCTCCTCATCCAGCGGCGCGCTCTCTTCGCGCTCGCGCTCGCGACCGCGGGCCGGAGTCTCGGCTTCCTCGTCGCCGTCGAAGGTGACGCCCGCACTCTCCAACACGCGCTCCTCGACGTAGATCGACACCTCCGCGCGAATCGCAAGCGCGATGGCGTCGCTCGGGCGGGCATCGACTTCGAGGGTCTTGCCCTCATGGGTAAGGATCAGCTTGGCAAAGAAAGTCTCGTCGGCAAGGTCGGTAATCACCACCCGGTCGAGGGTGGCGCCAAGGGTGCTAATGGCGGAACGGAGCAGGTCGTGCGTCAGGGGGCGGCTCACAGGGACCTTTTGCATGGGGATCGCAATGGCGTCAGCCTCGAAGTGGCCAATCCAAATCGGGAGGTAGCGTCCGGAGGTCTTCTCTTTTAGCATCACCACGCGCTTGTAGTTGGCCATATTGACCCGAATGCTTTCGACGAAGACCTCAATCACCTTGCCAGCTCCTTCGCACCCGGACGCAGCTCCTCGACGTGTGCGCGCACCCCGTGTCGGTATTGGTTCCCATTGTAGCATCGCTACCGGGGGCACGGTAGACAGAAGCCGACACCTCATTTCCGCTTAATGGCCAAGGATGCGCACACTGTTGCGCCGCTGGTGCCACTGGAGCGCCACCGAGCCAAGCTGCCCGACGAGCGCCGTCGCGCGCTCGTGGAGGGGCCGCAGGTGTGGCTGACGGACCTTCCACTCGCCGCCGACCTGGCGCAGCACAAGCTGGCTATCCCCGCGCACGTCGACGGTCGCTGCCTCGGGCGCGATCCCCTGCTTCGTCAGGGTCGCCACTGCGTCCTCGAGCCCGTGGATGAGGGCGAGGTACTCCGCTTCATTGTTCGTCACGGGGGAACCGAAGTCGAGTCGGACGATTCGCGGCGGCTCGTCGCCGATGGCAATCTGATAGCTGCCATATCCATGCCCCGGATTGTTCAACGAGCCGCCATCGAACACGATGCTGATCGGCACTGGCGCAAGCACGCCGTCGCTCATGAGGCCACCTCCTGGGCGAGCGGCTCGACTGCTCCCGCCTCCAGATGGTAGACCGCGGCGGCCGGCAGCGCATGGCGATCGAGCAGGTCGAGGGTGGTGACCGTGAGGATGGTCTGCCCCTGGCCGCCGGCGACCCGCAGCACGGCCGCCTGTTTGGCGTCGTCCAGCTCGCTCAGCACGTCGTCGAGCAGCAAGATTGGCCGCGAGCCGACCTGGGTCTCGAGCAGCTCGACCTCCGCAAGCTTGAGGGAGAGGGCCGCGAGGCGCTGCTGACCGCGCGAGCCGTAGACGTTCAGGTCAATGCCATCCATGAGAAACGCGAGGTCGTCGCGGTGCGGGCCCATGAGCGACATGCCCGCGCCTCGCTCGCGCGGGCGGAGCCGCTCCAGGGCCGCCAACATGGTCGTGCGCCCCACGTCAACCTGACCCGGCTCATTCGGATTCGCCTCGGCCAACCACGCCGTGCCGGCTTGCCCCAAACTTGGACGGTACTGCACCGTCAACTGCTGGCCCCAGCCGCTCAGCTCCTGGAACCAGCGACCCGCAAACGCGCTCAGGCCGGCAACCGAGGCCGCCCTCGCCAGCACGATGTAGGCGCCATTTGTCGCAAGCTCGTCATCCCACACGGCGAGCGACGGATCGGGGGTACCCCGCTCGCGAGCCTGACGGAGCAGTGAGTTGCGCTGGAGCAGCACCTTGCCATAGCGCTGCAGCGTGCGCAGATAGCGAGGGCTCATCTGGGCATTCGTTATGTCGAGATAACGGCGACGTCCGCTCGGCGAGCCCGCCACCAGGTCGACGTCCTCAGGCGAGAATGAAATCACGTTGATCTCGCCGACGAACTCAAGGGCGCGGCGTGGCATGCCGTTGATGCGGAACACTTTTGAGACAGATGCCGCTGCGTCGTCGGGCGCGTCGACGGCGCGGATCAGCACCTCGGCCTTGACGTCACCCTGGGTGCGGCTGACCCCCGCCGCGATACGCGCGAACGGCTCCGGCGGCGTCACACCGTCGACCTGACCGTCCAGCGTGCCCCAGCGAATGAGCTCGCGATCCGAGCCGGCCCGCGCGGACTTGGTCGTGGCGAGCAGCTCGATCGCCTCGAGCAGGTTAGTCTTGCCCTGCGCGTTGGCGCCCTGAATGACCGTCGGGCCGTCACTCAGAGTGAGCGCGAAACGCCGAAAGTTGCGGTAGTTCGTGAGCTGCAGCGAGCGGAGATACACGGCACGTTCCTGCGCCTGAGAGCAATGGAGAATTCTACCCTCACCTATAATGGCGGCATGCGTCCGACCCTCGCTCGCTGCACGGCTCTCGCGCTCTCCGCGCTCCTCGCCGCACTGGTCCTTCTTGGCTGCGGCGCTTCCACGTCGGCGCCTGCGCCGGACTTCATTGCCGAATCTCCTCCAACCAGCGTGCCGGTGATCGCACCGCCCCCCGCGGCGCTGGCCAGTGCCCAGGCCGACTTACTGGACCAACTCGACGACGACACGTCAACCGCCACATCCCTCGATTCGACCACGAACGACGCTCCACCGAGTGAAGTCGTCGCCGTGGACCCAACCACGGGATTCCCAACCTACCCGTTGCCCGACGGCAATCCACCGCCTCTAGGCCCCGGGGCGTTTGCCACAGGCTTCCGCAATCCGCTGCCAGCAAGCCCGGTCTGGAACCCGCCCGGCCGCAAGCGCATCGGACTGCAGGCCGGCCACTGGTTGACCGATCAGACGCCTCCGGAGCTGGCGCGGCTCTCCCCGGGCACCTCGGCCGGGGGCTGGGCCGAGTGGCAGGTAAACCTCATGATCGCGCAGAAGACGGCCGAGATCCTCGAGGCCGCTGGCTACGACATCGACCTGCTGCCGACGACGATCCCAGTCCGCTACCGAGCCCAGGCGTTCGTGGCGATCCACGCCGACGGCGATATCTCTGGAGCGCTGCATGGGTTCAAGATCACCCGGCCGGGATTCAGCTCCATTCCGGCAGCCGACGACCAGTTCGTGAGCGACCTGAACGCGGCGTACGGCGCGGCCACTGGCCTACCCCGCGATGATCCCCACATCAGCCTGCGGATGACGTATTACTACGCCTTCAACACGCGGCGGTATCAGCACGCGATCGACCTCGGCACGCCGGCGGCAATCATCGAGACTGGCTTTCTGACAAACGCCGGCGACCGCTCGTTCCTGACCAACCACCCCGAAGTCGCCGCCCAGGGGCTAGCCGACGGCATCCAGCGGTTCCTCAACCGCGAGCTCGGGTCCGGCAGGTAGCGGCGCCGCGGCGGTCTCCGTCGCCGGGGTAGACGACCGGGAAGGCCGGCCACGGGCATCCGCGACCCGCCCCTCATGCGGCCCGTTTGTCTCGTCTGGACGTGCCTGCATCTGCGCGATAATAGGCGCAATACGGAGGCAGATCGATGATTCAGGAACATCCCCACGGCCACGTCGAGGACAGCCCGGAGCTGCAGGCCTTTTACGAGGACCTGGAAACGATGAGCACCGGCGCGCTCTGGACCGCACTGGCGAGCATGATGCCGGACCAGCCGACGCCGAAGGCCGTCCCGTTTCTCTGGCAATGGAAGCGCCTCCGGCCGCAGCTC
>JAXDLH010000067.1:0-9810 GCA_034666705.1 Chloroflexota bacterium | reverse complement strand
TCCCACGTTACACGCGCCTTTCAGCCCGACGGAGCGCGTTCTGATACAGGCAACGGGTACCATGTGCGGCATGCGCGATGCCGACGACCAAGTGGCTTTTCCACTCCATATTCGGCGCTTCTTGCCGGCTGATGCGGCCGCGGTGTGGGCGCTGCACAACTTGGCTCTGACCCACGTGGGTGCGCACCCGGGCAACGGTCCGTGGGACGACGACCTGCACGCCATTGAGGTGGTGTATCTGGACTCCAACGGGGAGTTCCTCATTGGAGAGTGCGACGGGCAGATTGTCGCGATGGGCGCGCTTCTGCGGCTGACGGCAAGGCGGGCGGAGATCAAGCGGATGCGGGTGCATCCTGCCTATCAGCGGCGCGGGTTTGGGCGGGCGCTCCTCCGCCGGCTGGAGTCCTGTGCTGCGAACCTTGGGTACACCGAGCTCGAGCTCGCGACGACCGTGCAACAAGCGGCGGCCCAGGGCCTCTATCAAGCTGAGGGGTACACGGAGACCCGGCGTTTTCTGGTTGGGTCGTTCACGTGCATCGCCTTCCAAAAGCAGCTCGCCCTGCCACCCGAGGTCCGTCATGCGGACGACGAACCTCTTCCCGCGAGCTGATCGTCCCCGGTACCGCAACGAGCCCGCTCCTGGTTGCGGGTCTTCCCTGATAGCCGCGAGTCTGACCGCGCGCATCCGCCACGGATGCGTATGATCGATGCCGCCGCCGGCACCCTGCGCACGTTGGCGAGGCGACCGGTTTTGGGTACAATCCGGGTCGCTGAGGAGCGTTGCGTCCACGGTCCATGGGGCCGTCGGTCAGGCTCAGCGTAATGTAAACGGCGCTCGCATCTTAGAACGGTGCGGGCGCTTTGCTGTTTTCTGCGCCCCGCCCACCACAGAAGGAGCCAGCCCGATGACCGCACCCACCAATACCCAGGACTTCGTGGTCGCCGACCTCTCCCTCGCCGACTGGGGCCGCAAGGAGATCGCGATCGCCGAGGGCGAGATGCCCGCGCTCATGGCGATCCGCGACGAGTACGCCGCGCAGCAGCCGCTCAAGGGCGCGCGGATCGCGGGCTCGCTGCACATGACGATCCAGACCGCCGTGTTGATCGAGACGCTCAAGGCGCTCGGCGCCGACGTGCGCTGGGCCTCGTGCAACATCTTCTCGACACAGGACCACGCGGCGGCGGCGATCGCGGCCGGTGGCACGCCGGTGTTCGCCTACAAGGGCGAATCGCTCGAGGAGTACTGGGACTTCGCCCATCGCATCTTCGAGTTTGGCGATCAAGGCCCGACGATGATCCTCGACGATGGCGGCGACGCCACGCTGCTCGTCCATCTCGGGATCGACGCCGCGAAGAACCCGGCGCTGCTCGACACTCCGACGAGCGACGAGGAGCGGGCGCTGTTCGCCTCGATCAAGGCGCACGACGCCGGCTGGTACGGGCGCATCGCGCGGGACATCCGCGGCGTGAGCGAGGAGACCACGACTGGCGTCCATCGCCTCTATGAGATGGAGAAGGAAGAGCGGCTGCTCTTCCCCGCGATCAACGTGAACGACTCGGTGACCAAGTCGAAGTTCGACAACGTCTACGGCTGCCGCGAGTCGCTGGTGGACGGCATCAAGCGGGCGACGGACGTGATGATCGCCGGCAAGATCGCCGTCGTCGCGGGCTACGGCCAGGTGGGCAAGGGGTGCACCCAGGCGCTGCGCGGCCTCCAGGCCCAGGTGTGGGTGACCGAGATCGACCCGATCTGCGCGCTGCAGGCGGCGATGGAGGGCTACCGAGTGGTCACGATGGAGGAGGCCGCCGACAAGGCCGACATCTTCGTCACCGCCACCGGCAACGTCAACGTCATCAACCACGACCACATGAAGCGGATGAAGTCGAACGCGATCGTCTGCAACATCGGGCACTTCGACAGCGAGATCGATGTGGCGAGCCTCCGCCAGTACGAGTGGGACAACATCAAGCCGCAGGTCGACCACGTCATCTTTCCGGACGGCAAGCGGATCATCCTGCTGGCCGAGGGCCGGCTGGTGAACCTGGGCTGCGGTACGGGCCACCCGAGCTACGTGATGAGCTCGTCGTTCGCCAATCAGGTGCTGGCGCAGATCGAGCTGCACACCAATCGGGCGAAGTACCCGCTGGGCGTGCATCTGCTGCCCAAGGAGCTGGACGAGAAGGTGGCGCGCCTCCAGCTCGCCAAGCTCGACGCCCAGCTCACGGTGCTCACCGAGGAGCAGTCGCGCTACGCCGGCGTCGGCTATCAGGGCCCCTTCAAGACCGAGTTCTACCGCTACTAGCGGCCCACGTCGATGAGTGAACCACGTCGCCTGCGTATCGGCCCGGTGCGGCGCCCGTAGGGGCGAGGCACGCCTCGCCCGCTCCCCAACGATGGGAGCGCGGGGCAGGCATGCCTGCCCCCTACGGCCGGGATAGGCCACGAGTATGGCAATTGACCCGGTAGAAGATCCGGCGCGGGGCGGCTGAATGGACCTCCAGGCCAGGCTGCTGGACCCACAGCAATCCGTATTGCTGTACGGCACCACGCCGCCCCGCGTCGGCACGCCGGACGAGGCTGTGCTGGCCGCGGCCGAGAAGCTCGCGGCGCGCGTGCGCGGCCTGCCGATCGACGGCCTCATCGTCTACGACATCCAGGACGAGACGGGCCGCACCCAGCAACCGCGGCCGTTCGCCTTCACCGGCACCGTCGACCCAAGGCGTTACGCCGAACTGCTGATGCCGCTCGCCGGGCGCCCCGCCGTCACCTACAAGTGCATCGGCGAGCTGGACGAGCCTGCGTGGAACGAGTGGCTCGACGAGTCGGCGCGTGACGCCGGGCTGCGCTTCCTTTCTATCGTGGGTCGCCCCACCTCCGGTGTGCGCTATCCGCTGCCGCTCGCGCGCGCCATCCGGCTCGCCGTCGAGCACCCGGCGGGGTTCACCGTGGGTGGCGTGGCGATCGCCGAGCGTCACACCCGTGTGCGCAGTGAGTCGGCCCGCTTGCTCGCCAAGGGGATTGCGGGCTGCGGCTACTTCATCTCGCAGACGGTCTACCACCCGCAGGCGACCGAGCGGCTGCTGCGCGATTATCTGCGCGACTGTCGGGGCGCCGGCGTGGAGCCGCGCCGGATCGTGCTGACGTTCGCGCCGTGTGGGCGCGAGCGGACGATGACGTTCCTGCGGTGGCTGGGCGTGAAGATGCCGAGGGACACGGCGCGGGCGATCCTCGGCGCGCCGAGCCCGCTCGCGAAATCGATCGAGATCTGCCGCGACAACCTGCGCCGCATTCTGGACCACGACTACGTCGGCACCTTGCCGATCGGCATCAACGTCGAGAGCGTCTCGATCTACCGCGACGAGATCGACGCGAGCGTGGAGCTGCTCCATGCCCTCGCCGAGGTGGTGCAGGAAGTGTCGCCGACGCCTCCGTCGTACTGACTGCAAGGGACACAGCGCGCGCGATCCATCCTGGGCGACCGCCCCGGGACTGTAGGGCGAGGGCTTGTCCCTCGCCGCCGCGCCGTCCCGACCAGGGATCGCGGTGGGGGCTTGTCCCCCACCCTACCCATCCGAGTCTTGTGGACCGCATTCGAGTCCTGGCCCTTGGCGCTCGCTCCTGGCGTTTCCTACCGGGCTGTCACCCGCAGGGTGGCGGTGCCTTGCATGCCGTCGCTGTCGACTGCCGTCATGGTGATGACGTGCTCGCCCTGGGAGAGCCCGGTCAGGTACAGGACCTCGCCCGTGCCGAGTGGGCCATCCTTGTCTGATGTCCAGGAGAGGGCGCGGCTGTCGAGCATGCCGTCCTCGGCGTCCGTCGCCAGCCCGCGCAGGCGAATCGCGCTGCCTGCTTGCAGCTCCACGCCGTCGCTCGCGCCGCTGATCTCCGGCTCCGGCGCCTTCCGGGCCACGCGGTAGGGCGCGTCGGACGCGTCGAGCGCCGTGTTCACGCCGTCGGTGGCGAAGATGCGCACCAGGGCGCGGTCGCTTCCCGGGAAGTCCCGCAGGTCCACTGTGTAGCTCGTGCCCTCCACATTGCGCCGGATCGTGTCCCAGCTCGCGCCGCCATCGGCACTGAACTGCAGCCAGAATGCCAGGTCATCGCCGTCCGCGTCGCCGGCCGTCCAGGTGATGTTGAACTCGCCGCTCTCGGCCCAGAGCTCGCCACCATTGGGCGAGGTAAGCGTGACCTGCGGCGTGGCCGCCGAGACGCTGCGCTCGGCCAGCACGCGGCCATCGAGGCTGAGGATGATCGTCGCCGCGTCCGGGCTCCACGGCATCGTCTCGTCGATCCAGGCGAGTGACAGCGCCGCGTGCGCCATGACGACGTCCGGGTTGAAGTTTCGGGTGGCGAGGGGTGCCCCATTCGCGGACCGGATCTCGATTCGATACCGACCCTCGCCGGACTGATCGCCACTGCCCAGCGGCAGCGTCATGACGTAGAACGGATCGAATTTGGCGTCCGCCTCGCCACGGATGCTGCCCTGGATGCGGATGTAGTCACGTTCGCCGGTCGGCTGCGCCGCCTGAGCTGCCACCCCACGCGCGAGGTCCGCGGCCACGACGCTGCGGGCTCCCACGCTCGCGCTGGCTAGCGGCGGTGGGTTGGCCCCACTCGGCGGCGCTCCCAGCAATCCGGACAGGAAGCTGGTCAGGCGCGCCGCAAGCTCTGGCTGCTGGCTCGCCTGATAGATGATCGAGAACGGCCCGCTCTGCATGCACGATTGCCAGCCGGCCGACGACGTGTTCCACTGGGGCGTCGCGCAATTCAGACGCTGGGCGATCCAAAGGTAATTGATCGGCGACGTCCACGTGGCGCAGTACCACGGGTACGTCGCGCTGCCGTACGTGGGTGCGGCTGGGTCGCAGAAGCCGTAGGACATAACGTCGTGGCTGTGCCACGGCACGGTCCCATCGTCGGGCACGATCAGCTCGTTTGGCCGGGTAAAGTCCCAGCCCAACCCGACCGTCCCGCCGTGCGGGTATGGCCAGTTGACGTCGCACGAGCCGCCAGCGCACTCGCCGTGGTCGTTGCCGGAGTGGGCCAGGCCAAAGGCGTGCCCGAACTCGTGGGCGTAGGTGCCGCCGCAGCCCAACAGCGTGATCGCTCGGTGGGAGCTGGAGATGCCGTAGCAGCCAGCCGGCATGTTCGGTGCCAGGGCGCCCAACGACACGTCCGCGCCGCCGTCGCTGTAGGTCTTGAACCAGTCGAGCAGATTGCCAAAGTCCACCCACCACGGGTTGTTGTCGACGTCCACCTCGCTGGGATCGTGACCGGGGTACACGTCGAGGTCGAACCCCTTCGCCGTAATGTGGCCGCGCGACTTGACGGTGATCGACTCCGGAATGGGATACATGGAGCGAAGGGTGTCGAAGCCGCTGGTGGACCAGGTGGGCACGGCGCCGTTGTACGGCGACCCGGGCCGATCGTAGGTGATGAGGTACGGCTTGATGACCATCGGCCGGATCTTGTGGAAGGTCACTGCCTGATCGAGGGTGTTGTTGTCGCCGCAGAAGAGGCACTCGGGCCCGGAGACGCTCGCGCGGAACGTCACGTCGCCCTGGTTGACCCAGGGGCACGACGCGTCCAGTTGGAAATTGAACGTCTGGGACAGATCGTCCCGCTCCAACGGCCCGAAGACCAGGGCGAGGATCGGGTTGGTCAGATCCCAGTCGTGCACGGCCTTATTGCGCGTCGCCGTACAGCCGGCGCCACCTGATTGCTGGGACCCATTGCGGAATGCCTTCAGGGTCACTGACGCATTCCGGTCGGCTGACGCATCCGCCAGCGAGACGTAGACCCGCACCAGGGTGGTCTTATCCGCGATCAGGGCAATGTCCGGATCGCTGGTGCCGAAGCGCGCGCTGGTGGTCTGGATTACGTCCATGCGAATCGTCTGCAGGTCGCCGGTCGCGAGGGTCGGCTGCGGCACCTGGGTTGGGGTCGGCACGCTGGTCCAGGTCGCCACCGGGGTGGCGTTGCCAGCGGGTGTGGCCGTGGGCGGCGCGTACGTCACGTCCAGGCAGGGGCTGAGGTCCTGGCTCCCTCGCGCGACCAACGTCTGGTCCTTGTGGAAGCGCGCGTCGTAGTCGCTCGCGTCCTCCGTCCAGACCCGCATGCCGTAGTTCGCGGCGGCGCCGCTGACCCAGCCCCGGGTCATGTTCGTCACGTTCCAGCTCTTGTAGCCGGGCGCGGTGGAGATTGCCGCCTGCACCGCCGGGTAGGCGAAGCCGGGTTGGTTGTTGAGCGACAACGTCTGCGGCGTCCAGGCGCCGGTGACACGCCACACCTGCATGTCCAACGGCGAGTCGAAGCTGCCCTGCTCGAGATAGAGCCGGAGATTGGCGCTCGTGATGGTGGCCCCGGCCGGGATGCTGCTGAGATCGAAGCGCAGGTACGCCACGATCTTCGGGGACGAGAAGTCTGGCTCGATGATGTAGCGCGAGGTGAGGTACGGGTCGCCGATTCCGAACGTGTCGCCGTTGACCGAATCGCAGATGTGCACCGTTTGCAGCAGTTGCAGGGTCCCGGGGTTCGTGCTGATCAGGCCGGTGGGTACCACGGCCGGGCCCTGGTTCGGCGGTCGGAGACCCGCCTCCGGCGCAGAGGTCGCCGTTGGCGAGGGCGTTGGGCTCGGCGTGTGGGTGAGCGTGGGCGTGGCCGTGCTACGCCCGGGTGATGGCGTCGGCGTGCATGCAACTGCGAGCTCCGCGGTCACGGCTCCGCACCTTGGCTGCGCCTCCGCGGTACGTGGCATGACCGAGATACCCGGGATCGCGAGCGCCTGAATCAGCAGCATGCCGATGACGACGCCCAGAATGATGCCAAGCGTGCCCCGCCAACGTGCCGGTGTCCCATGCTCCGCCATGGCCCGCCTCCTCAATCCGGTGTGTTCGTTACTCCTGGCAATGCTCCCCCGGAGCGAATGTATTCTTAGCCGCCGCGTCGCGTTCTCGCGTCCAACGCGCGCTGGTTGGGACGCATTCGTGACGTACAGCACAGCATAGGACGATTGGCTTGCAGATGGCTATTGTTGCCTACACGTTGGATTGCCCCGAGGCCGTGACGGATGTCGTGCTCCGGAGTATCCTGGACCAGCATTGAAGCGGGGAGTATTGAACGTGCTTACGAAACAACAGAACGAGCGCTTCACGCAAGTCGGAGCCGGCACGCCGATGGGGGAGCTGCTCCGCCGGTACTGGCTGCCGTTCGCCACCGTGAAGCAATTACATGACCACCCCACCCGGGCGGTCACCCTGCTGGGCGAGCACCTGGTGGCGTTCCGCGACCGGAGCGGCAAGTACGGGCTGATGCAGGAGTACTGCCCGCACCGCAACGTCAACATGCTGTGGGGCATCCCGGAGCCAGAGGGGCTGCGCTGCCCCTATCACGGCTGGCTGTACGACACCCAGGGCAACTGCCTCGAGCAGCCGGCCGAGTCCCCGGACAGCACCTTCAAGGACCGGATCAAGGTGACAACCTATCCGGTCGAGGAGCTCGGGGGCATGCTCTACGCCTGGATGGGTCCCGAGCCGCGGCCGCTCGTGCCGCGCTACGACAGCTACGTGCGCGACGACGTGGTGCGCGACATCGGCTGGGCGGTCGTCCCGTGCAACTGGCTGCAGATCATGGAGAACAGCCTCGACCCGGTGCACGTGGAGCATCTGCACCAGTATTTCACCAACTACACGCTCGAGCGGCTCGGCCGGATCGAGGCCGACGCGCACAGCTTCTGGCGGCAGCGCACGAACGTGACGAAGCACGTGAAGATTGGCTTCGACGTGTTCGAGCACGGCATCGTGAAGCGGCGCGTCCTGGAAGGCCACGACGAGGACCACGCGAACTGGGCGATCGGCCACTGCATCGTCTTCCCCTTCATGCTGCAGTTGCACCAGATCCGCGTGCCGATCGACGACACCCATACCCTCTACTGGTGGTACAACGTCCATCCGAAGCAGGAGGGCGACGCCGACCAGCGGCCCGAGGACATTCCAACCTATCAGGTGCCGATCCCTGGCGTAGGAAACGATGGACTGCCGATCTGGGAGCTGGTGGACAACAACAGCGGCCAGGACAACTACGCCTGGGGCAGCCAGGGCCCCGTGACGCCGCGCTGGACCGAGCACCTGGGGGAGTCCGATAAGGGGATCATCCTCTACCGCCGCCTGCTGCGCGAGCAGATGCAGCTCGTGGCGGAGGGGAAGGATCCAATGAACACGTTCCGCGATCCGGCCACCAACCAGTCGGTCCACATCCCCACTGAATCCGATGATCCGCGCTGGAACCGGCGCACGGCGCTCGGCGAGAACCCGGATCAGGCGAAGACCAGGGCCGGTGCCGTGACGACCGGCGCCGCGACCAAGTACAGCCCGATCCAGCAGCAGCGAGCGCGACGCAGCGGATTCGCGATTCCCGAAGCCGTCGAGGAGTACGCCGCGAAGGTTGTGGGCTTCGGCGCGATCCATCCGAGGGAGTAGCCTAAGGTTCTCTCCGTTGGACCCTGGGGCGGCCTTCTTCCCCGCCGGGGAAGAGGGCCGCCCCAGCCCCGGGAATCAGCTGCCGTCCCTCGGCTTCCGACTCACCGGGTGGGTCGTCGAGGAGCGCCTCCTGGAAGAGCGCGTCGCCGGCGCGGAGGGGCGTGCGGACTGGTGGGAGGCGCATGGCCGTGGCGAAAAGCGGCAGCGCGCGCTGGAGCAGCGAGACCAGGCCATGATGGCGGACCTCTTTCAATGCGAGGTCCCACACGAGGTCCCACTCGGAATACTGGGCAGGCTCGCGGACTCCCTCTTCGTGGGCCGGTACATGCGTCGCCTCCTGAAAAGCCGAGCTTCCTTTCTGAAAACAGTGCGCTGAAAGCACGTTGAGTCCACGCAGTGAGCCTGGAGCGATGGGAGCGCAGCGATGAAGGTCGTGATTCCTGGCGGTACCGGACACCTTGGCGAGCTGCTGGTGCGGGCGCTCGGCGAACGGGGCGATGAGGTCGTCGTCCTGACGCGGAATCCGGCGGGCCACGACCACGCGGTGAGTTGGGATGGCCGCACCCTCGGCCCGTGGGCGAGCGAGATCGACGGCGCGGACGCCGTCATCAATCTCGCCGGGCGCAGCGTGAACTGCCGCTATACCCGGGCAAACCTGGAGCAGATGATGCGATCGCGGGTGGACTCGACCGATGCCGTCGGGCTCGCCATCACGCAGTCGGTCCGTCCGCCCCGCGTGTGGCTGCAGATGAGCACGGCAACGATCTACGCGCACCGCTTCGACGCGCCCAACGACGAGATGACGGGCCTCATCGGGGGCCAGGAGCCGGACGTGCCGGGCCACTGGGCGGCGAGCGTTGGCATCGCCTGCGCCTGGGAGAAGGCGCAGGCCTCAGCGCCCACGCCGCAGACCCGCAAGGTGCTGTTGCGGACCGCGATGGTGATGAGTCTGCATTCCCGAGGCGTCTTCCCGGTGCTGCTCAACTTGACGCGCTGGGGAATGGGCGGTCCCATCGCCGGGGGGCAGCAGTTCATGTCATGGATTCACGAGGTGGATTTTGTGCGCGCGCTGGAATTCCTGCTAGAGCGCGAGGACCTCGAAGGACCGATCAACCTCACCTCGCCCCACCCGTTGCCTCAGCGCGAGGTCATGGACGTATTGCGCACGCGGTGCGGCGTGCCGGTGGGCCTGCCGACGACCGCCTGGATGGCGGAGCTGGGTGCCCGCCTCCTGCAGACAGAAACCGAGCTGTTGTTCAAGAGCCGTCGCGTGGTCCCGAGGCGGCTGCTGGAGGCCGGTTTCGCGTTCGATTTTCCGACGTGGCCCGAGGC
>JAXDLH010000066.1:0-21144 GCA_034666705.1 Chloroflexota bacterium | reverse complement strand
GTCGGAACCACGATCGCGGGCACGCTGATCACAACCTGGGCCGTTGAGACTACCGACGTCAGCGGCACGCGGGTCGCGGTGCTCGTCGGCGTCACGGTGCGAGAGATGATGGGAGTCGTCGGCGTGGCCGGGAGAGCCGTTGGCGAATCTACCACGTTGGCCTGGGTGATCGGCAGCACCCCAACGACCGGCACGCTCGTGGGGACGGAGCTCGTGGGCGGCGCCGGCGGCTCTTCTATCAGTCGGACTTCCGCAACACTATCGACGTTTTCACCTGTACTAACTGCGATGGCTCCGATAGGTGTAGGCGTCACTGGTTCGAGCGTAGGAGTGAACGGGACGCGCAAATTGGCTGCGGGCAACGCCGCTTGTTGATCTGCCACAACCGCCACCGCCGTCGCATAGGCCGTGCGGGCGACCACCTCCGCCTCGCCATTGCCCACCGCGGCAGCGCGTTCGGCTTCTTCCAGCCGCTTTGTCGCAATCTCAACGGCGACTGCGACGCGCGCGTCCGGCGACACCGCGGTTACGAGGCGCACCTCCTCGATCGCCGTCTTGAGTGGATAAAGCGGCTGCCCCGGCAATGCCGCCTCCGCGGAAACGAGCGCCCGGTTCCCCGTAAACAACAGGAGCAGGGCAGCGACGGCGGCCGCCGCCGAGTTGCGCCACACGCCGCCCCCAATGCGAATTCGGACTATCGGGGCCGAGCGGCGTGAAGCCTCAACGGCGAGTGTCGCCACCAGCGCCTCTCTCGCGACAGTCTTTCGCTCGGGGGTGAGGGAGATGATCGGCGGCTGGATCGCGAGTGCAATGGGGAGGAGCGAGCCGAGTTTGTCCGCCAGTTCGGGGTAGCGGGCCAAACAGGCGTCGACCGAGGCGCGGCCGGCGCGCACCGAGGCGAGGCACTCGTCGAGCACGGCCAGCAGGTCGTAGCCCATCAGTCCTCCTCCAGTGCCATGCGCCGCCGCAGTTCGGCCAGCGCCCGGTGCTGGATCAAACGCACGTTGGCCTCGGTCCTCCCCATCGCCGCGGCAATGTCGCGATACGACACGTCTTCCAGAAATCGCATCGTCAAGACTTGCTGCTGGTCCCGCTTGAGGCCCAGAATGGCACGACGCACCCGCTCATGCTCCACGTTGATCTCGGTCGTGCTCTCAATGCGGCCGTCACTCGGCCAATCCAGTGCGGCTTCCTCAATAGATATCGACGGTTTTGCCCGGCGATAAAAGCTCACGACCGCGTTATGGGCAATTGTCAACAGCCAGGCGATAAAGGGCGTCTGGGTCTGTCGATAACGAGGCAACGCTCGCCATGCCTGTACGAACACTTGCTGTGTCAAGTCCTCAGCGTCCTGGCTATGCCCAACACGGTACACGACGTGCCGATACACTCGGTCGACGTGCAGGTCGTACAGCCCAGCAAAGGCACCTTCGTCACCAGTGATTGCCGCCGCCACGAGTGCGGCTTCGCGCTCAGCCGGCGTTGGCTCCGCCAACCGGTCTCCCATGTCTAACGCTGTCATTACATCCTTTGTTACAGCGTTTCAGCATTACAGAATTTGTTACGGCGCTTGCGTGTCACAATCATCGCGTGAATGGCCGGCCGCACACGACCGGTCGTCCGTGCATGCTACACTGCGCCGACTTTCATGTCGCCTGGCTCTTGGAGGACCTCCAGATGACCCTCGATCTGGCGCGGATCGGCGGGCAGGTGGACGGAATGGGTCGCCGACTGCTGGCGACGCGCGAAGCTCGCCGAGTGCAGCTTGCGCGGGCTCACGCCTGGTTCGCCAACGTTTCTCCAGATTGGCGGCAACTTGCCGAGCAAGCCCGCACCAGCAAGACTTCCGCGGCGGCGCCGCGGGAGGCGCTCGATGCGAGCCACCCGCTCCCCCCCATTCCCAGGTCATACGCCGTGCTTGCGACCGACGGTTCATCCATCGATCCCGATCGCCACGGCCCGGCGATGTATGCCGTCATCAATGTCGGACGTGTTCGAATATGTTACGGCGATACACCCGACGCGTTGCTCGAGAGCACCCCGCAACTTCTATCCGAGCCCGACGAGCTGTACGTCGAGCAAGCCGGTCGCAAGGTATTGCTGGGCGAGCGGCTGCTGGACGTGCGCCGGAGCGTCGCGGAGATGCAGGCGCTCGGCAGCCTGGCCGACTCGATTGCAGGGCAGGGCATCGCCCAGGTCGCGCTGGCCGACGGGCTGCTCACGGTATGGCGCCAGGACTGGGCAGGCGCCGACGCGTCCGAGCTGACCGCCCAGTTCGGCGCGGCCCTCAACCACATCGCGGACCTTCGTGTTCCTCTCGCGGCATACGTCAGTCAGCCCCATAGCCACTGGGTCGCGGACCTGCTGCGAGTCGCGTCGGGCTGCCGCGGCGGCACTGGCCTCTGCGCCGCGCGATGCGGTCAGGATACGTGCGCACTTGATGGCGTGGTGGATATCGAGCTGTACGGTAATCTTCCACCTGGGAACCGTTCCGGTCTATTCGAGGTCGTCGGGCGGGACGCCGATCGCTACGGACCGCGCAACCGCTCGCATTTTTTCTATCTCACCGTGGGTGCAGAGGTCGTGCGTGTGGAGGTGCCGGCCTGGGTCGCGGACGATTCGCAGGCGCTGACCTGCATCCATGCGGTGCTATGGGATCAGACGCAGCGCGGCCAGGGGTACCCGGTCGCGCTCGCACGCGCGCACGAGCAAGCGGTGATCAGCGGCCAGGACCGCCAGGCGTTTCGGCAACTCGTCCTCGAGGCGCTGGCTCGCCAGGGATTGCCAACCGGGCTATCGGAGAAACAATCGAGCAAGGAAGTGCGGGCCGTATAATCCGCAGCGAAGCCCCCGGCGGGGCTGCTCCGTCCCGCTGCAGCGGCGCTGCGGAGTTGTGAGTACGGTGACTTTCCCTGCGACGGCATCCTGGACGTCGCCGATGCGTAGCGCGGGTGAAGTCGTCGGGACGACAAGCACCGAGCTGATCGCACAGTCGGCGCACCTGCACGAGACACCGCCGCTCGGCGCCTTGGTTCGCGTGAAGGTCGACGAACGGCTCGCGATTTACGCCGTGGTCGCCGGCGCGGCGACCGATGGGGTCAGCGCGGGCGCCCGGCCGGTACTGCGCGGTCGCGAGGGGATCGAGGACGCCGCGATCTACCGGGAGAACCCCGACCTCGTGCACGTGCTGCGTACCTGCTTCCAGTGTGTCGTGGTTGGCTTCTGCCGCGACGGCGCCGTGTGCCACTTCCTGCCGCCCACACCCGCCCCGATCCACTACTCGGTGTACCTCTGTGGACCGGATGAAGTCGTGGAGTTCACTGCCGCGCTGGGGTATGTGCAGATGCTGCTCACCGCACGTGATATCCCGACCGAGGAGGTCGTCGCCGCCCACATTCGGGAGGCCGCCGAGCGTCGAAACCCGAAGGCGGAGAGCGCGTACGACTTCACGGTGCGTGCGGGGCGAGAGGTGGCTGCGCTGCTTCGCGAGGATCACCAGCGCCTGGCGACGATTCTGCAGCGCATTCGTCGGAGCCCCGCGCTGTGATCGAAGCGCACGGGCTCACCAAACACTTCGGCGCGAAGCCGGCCGTCGCCGATATGAGCTTCGAGGTCGGTGAGGGGCAGATTCATGGGCTGCTCGGGCCCAATGGTGCGGGCAAGACCACGACGACTCGCATGCTCGCCTGCCTGCTCACGCCGGACTCTGGAGAAGGCCGCGTGGCAGGGTTCGATATCGCGACCGAGCCGGCCAAAGTTCGTGAGTCGATCGGCATCTTGACCGAGGTCCCGGGCCTCTATGAGCGCCTTAATGCGTTCGAGTATCTCGACTTCTTCGGCGAGATGCACGGACTGGCGCGCGCCAAACGCCGTGCACGCGTCGAAGGTTTGATGCGGCTCCTCGGGGTGTGGGAGATGCGTAACCAGCGGCTGCGGAGCTTCTCCAAGGGGATGAAGCAGAAGGTGGCAATCGCCCGAACCCTGATCCACGAGCCCCGCGTGCTGTTCTTCGACGAGCCCACGGCAGCGCTCGATCCTGAGGCAGCGAAGACGGTGCGCGACCATCTCGTGCAGCTCATCGAGCAAGAACGGTGCACCGTGCTGCTGTGCACGCACAACCTGGCGGAGGCGGAGCGCATCTGCTCGCGGCTCACCATCGTGCAGAACGGACGATCTGTGGCAGAGGGCACGCCTGCCGAGCTAAAAGCGCAGATGGGGCGAGCAGTGCAGCTCACGCTCCGCACGGTACTCCCCCAGTATGTGGATCTCGTCCGCGACGTCCCAGGTGTCGAGTCCGTCAACACCTTGAACGGCTCCATCGCGTACCAGACGGCCGACGAAGCGAGCGTGAATCCGGTCGTCGTGCGCCGGCTGGTCGAAGCCGGTGGCGACGTGGTCAGGCTACAGACCGAGGTCGTCGGCCTGGAGGACGCATACCTCCATTTCATGCGGAAGGTGGCCGCCGAGTCCCCGGCGCACGGTGAAGGGTGATGCTCATGCACGCGGCCCACGTCGAGATCTATGGGCTGGGTGGCCAATGAGGCGGGCGCTTCTCGTCACGCGGCGCGAGATCACTGAGGTCTTGCGCGACGTCAATCTGATCGGCCCGATGGTGATCATGCCCTCGCTCATGGGGTTCGTCGCAACCCTTGCGGTGCTCGGCACCGCATCGGCAGATACGAGTACGGTGAGCGTCGTCATGGGGACGGCGGGTATCGGACAGGTAGGACCACGGTGGGCGCAGTTCTATCTGGACCTCGGCGAGCAGGGACAGACGCAGTTGCTGGCGAACATCCTGAAGGCGCTCACCTTGCCGCTGTTCTGGATCGTCACCGTCGCGCTTACCGCCACGATCGCCGCTGATAGCTTCGTCGGTGAGAAGGAGCGTGATACGATCGAGCCGCTCCTCGCGACGCCGATCACCAATGGCGAGCTGTTCTTTGGCAAGCTGCTCACGGCCGTGATTCCGGCGGTGATCGGCACCTGGCTCGGCCTCGCCATTTTCGCGTTTGGCGTGTGGCGGGCCCACAACCCGTACTTTCCGCAGTTCCTGCTCGGCGACCGCGACTGGGTCATGTCGGCGCTCGTCATCATTCCGTTGATGGCGCTTATGTCCGCGGGCGTGGCCGCGCTCATCTCGACCCGGGTCGCGACCTATCGCGCCGCGTATCAGCTCAACGGCCTGGTCGTGCTGCCGGTGATCACGCTCCTGATTCCCCAGACCGTCCTGCTGTTCTTCATCACGCCATCAGCATTGGTCATTCTCGCCGGTGGGTTCCTGGCCCTCGACGCGCTCTTGATCTTCTCCGCGGTGCACATCTTCGACCGGGAGCACCTCCTCCGTGGACGGTAGCTCAATGCAGCCCGACCGGCTCGGCGTCGTCGTCGACGGCTCACTCACCAAGGGACTCACCGCACGGCTCGACCGGACGTGCTCGGTGGAGGACGTGCGTGTCGGACGCTTCGTGAAGATCCAGGGCGACAAGTTCGACTTCTTCTGCTTGATCACGGACGTTGCCCTCGGCGCAGCGAACCCCCACGTGCTCGACGAGCCGCCCGACCCATCTGATGCGTTCCTGCACGCAGTACTCGCCGGCACCACGACGTACGGGACAGTGTCCGTGCAGCCGATGTTGATGCTCGGCAAGCTGGCCGTGGACGAAGTCGACCCAGCGGAGATCGGCCGAGGCCCGCAACCGGTGCGCACCATCCCGGCGCACTTCGCCCCGGTCGACGCTGCGGGCGAGGACGACTTCAACCGCGTCTTCGCCGAGCCCGGCGAGGGCTCGTGGGTGATCGGTACGCCGCTTGATATGGACGTGCCCGTGCGGCTCGACCTGGCGCGAATCGCCGAGCGCTCGAATGGCATCTTCGGGAAGTCCGGTACAGGCAAGAGTATGCTCACGCGCGTGCTGCTCTGCGGTCTGATTCGCAGCAAGAAGGCCGTGAACCTGATCTTCGACATGCATAGCGAGTACGCGTGGCCCACGACCGACAAGGCGACGGGACAAATGCTCAAGAGCTTGCCTGACCTGTTCGGCAACGCCCACGTTTCGGTCTATGCCCTCGCCTCGAACCGTCCATTGCCGCGGAATCGACAACCCGAAGGGTACATTCGCATCGGACTCAACGAGATCGAGGTCGAAGACATCGCCCTCCTCTCCGAGCTGCTCAATCTGAACGACACGGCCGTCGAGACGATCTATCTGCTGCGCCAGGATCTGGGCGACGAGTGGCTGCGCCGATTACTCGAGATGGATCAGAGCGACATCAAAGAGCTGTGCGACCGCACCGTAGCGAACCCATCCTCGGTCGCCGCCCTCAAGCGCCACCTGAATCGGCTGCTGGAGCTCGACTTCATCACCCGCGAATTCATTAGCCCTGACAAGTCGACGATCAACTTCCTGGTGCGCGGCCTGGAGCAAGGCCAGAACATGGTCCTGGCGTTCGGCCAGGCCGACGATCTCCTGCCATACATGCTGGTCGTGAACGTCATCACGCGGCGCATCCACGATCGCTGGCGCACAAACACCCAGAATGCCCATGCGGGGGAGGGGGTCGAGCCACAGCAGCTCGTGATCACCGTAGAAGAGGCGCACCGCTTCCTCAGCCCGGGCGCGGCCCGCCACACGAGCTTCGGCACCATTGCACGGGAGCTGCGCAAGTTCAACGTCACCTTGCTCGTGGTCGACCAGCGTCCATCCGGGATCGACCCGGAGGTGCTGTCGCAGATTGGCACCCGCTTTACCTGCCAGCTCAACGACGAGAGCGACATCGCCGCCATTCTTGCGGGCGTCAGCGGCGCCACGCATCTGCGCGCGGTCCTGGCGTCGCTCGACTCGCAGCAGCAAGCCATGCTCCTTGGCCACGCCGTACCGATGCCGGTCGTCGTGAAAGTGCGAACGATCGACGAGTCGTTCTACGAAGAGATCATGGCCTCCCGCGCGGGGGCTGTGTTCCCGAATGGACGGCGCGCCCGCGACCTCTTTGCCCGGCCTGACGACTGACGTGAAGATCGTCCACACGGCGGACCTGCACATCGGCATGGAGGCCCACGGCCCACTCAATCCACAGACGGGGCTCCCTCGCCGCCTCGAGGACTTCCTCGCCGCGCTCGACAGCATCGTCGACGCCGCGATCGCCGAGGCGGCCGATCTCGTAGTCATGGCCGGCGACATCTACAAGAGCCGCGAGCCAACGCCCACCCACCAGCGGCTCTTCGCGCGTAGGGTATTTCGGCTCGTTCGCGCGGGAATCCCGGTGTTTCTGCTGGCAGGCAACCATGACATTCCCAACGCGCTGAGCCGCGCTACCTCGATCGAGATCTTCCGGACGCTCGAAGTCCCCGGCATGACGGTGGGGTATCAACCTGACGTTTTCGAGATCTCGACCGCGCACGGACCTGTGCTGATCGCCGCGCTGCCGTGGATGTCGCGCAGCAGCGTACTGGCGCATGACGAATACCGCGGGCTCACGGCGCAGGAGCTGGAGCTGCAACTCTCCGAGCTCATCATCGAGACCGTCGACGATCTCGTGATCGAGGTCGAATCTCGACGCAGCGATCCACGCTTGAAAGACGCGCCGGCGATTCTCGTCGCGCACCTGCATGCGCTCGAGGCGCGCGACGGCGCCGAGCGCATGCTGACCGTGGGCACGGATCCGCTCGTGCCGATCAACCGGATCGCCCGCGACGTGTTCGACTACGTCGCACTGGGCCACATCCACGCCCATCAGGTGCTGCTGCATCGCCCGCCCGCGCTCTATCCCGGGAGCATCGAGCGCGTCAACTTCGGCGAGGAGCGCGAGGAGAAGGGCTTCGTCGTCGCGGACGTCGCCCGCGGTCGCGCCGAGTTCGAGTTCCGCCCGCTCGCCGCGCGGCGGTTCGTGACTATCGACGTGAACGCCCCGACCGATGACCCGACCGAGGCCACGCTGCACCGCATCGAGCGCCGCCAGGACGAAATTGCAGACGCCGTGGTACGCGTTCGCGTGAAACTGAGCGCGCAAAACCAGGCGCTCTTCGACGAAGCACGTATTCGCACCGCATTGACTGACGCGTTCTGGGTCGCGGAGATCCAACGCGACGTCGAGCGACCCGTGCGTACCCGCCTCGCCGGCACAATCGTCGAAGGCAAGCGCCCGGCGGAGCTCCTCGAGGATTACTTCAGCCAGAAAGGGGTGCCGGACGACGAGCGCGCGCGCCTGCGTGCGTACGCACAACGGCTTCTCACGGCGCGAGACCAGGCATGATTCCACTCTGCCTCCACGTCAAGAACTTCCTCTCATATGGCGAGACGGCACCGGCCCTCTCGCTGGAGGGTATCCACGTGGCGTGTCTCTCCGGACCTAATGGTGCGGGCAAGAGCTCCCTGCTCGACGCGATGGTCTGGGCGCTCTGGGGTGAGCCGCGCGGCGGCTCTGCCGCAGGCGACGACTTGATCCATCCCGGCGCACGAGAGATGCAAGTCGCACTGGAGCTCGAGCAGGACGGATCCCGCTACCGAGTAACGCGCCGCCGGGTGCTGCGCAATAAGGCAGGCACGACCGAGCTGCACCTCGAAGGGCTGGTCGGCGCTGAGTGGCGGCCACTCGACGGTGGGACGATGCGCGAGACGCAGCGCCAGATCGAGCAGCTCGTGCGGATGAGCCACGACACGTTCGTGCATGCGTCGTTCATTCAGCAGGGCAAGGCCGACGCATTCATGAGCATCTCCCCGCAGCAGCGGAAGCAGGTGCTCAGCGACATCCTGGGCCTCGCGGAGTATGACGAGCTGGCCGCGGCGGCGCACGTCGCGAGCCGTGAGGCCCGCAGCAATGCCGATCGTCTCGCCGGCCTCATAGAGAGCGTCGACGCGGAGCTCGCGAAGCGCGAGATGTATCTAGAGCGGCTGCGAGCCGCGGAGCACGACGTGTTGCAGACGAGCACGCTGGCTGAGCGCCTCGCAGCCGAGCGTACTGCACTCCTGGCGGACGTCGAGCGGCACACCCAGGCGCAGCGGCGCGCGGCCGAGCAGCAGGCGGCGTTGCAGCGGACCGAGCAGCGCCTGGGTGGCATCGCGAAGCGGCGTCAGGAGCTGGAGCGCCAGACCGCCGCGGCGACGACGTTACTCGCCAGAGCGGACGCGACCGAGCAGGAATTCCAGGAATACGAGCGAGCGAGCGACGAGGAGCGAGTGTACGCCGAGCGGCTCGAGCGTTGGTCGGTCTTGCGCGAGGAGGTCCATAAGGTCGAAGCGCTGCTCCAGCGCGAGCGAGCGCGACGTGAGGCTGAGCTCGGCTCAATGCGCGACACGATCGCCCAGGCGATGAGCCGGCTGCAGCAGGCCGAGCGGGATGAGCAGGAGATGGCGACGAAGCGGCGGGAGCTCGGCGTACTCGACACGATCGCCGCGCAGATGGAGGATGCCGAGCGCTCAGCGGCCGAGGAGGCGGAGCGGCTGGCCACGCTGCGCAGCGAAGGCGAGCGACTCAAGGATGAGCCCGCTCACGTCCGTCAGCGCCTCGAGATTCTCGGCCAGCATGATTCGTGCCCGCTCTGTGGTCAGGTTCTTGGCCACGAGGGACGCGCCGCCGCCCAGGCGCGGCTCGAACAGGAGCTGCGCACCACTAATCGTGCCCTCGAAGACACACGAGCGGCGTACCAGGAACAGCAAGCGGTGGTTAAAGCCGCCCGTGCCCACGTCGATGGCCTCAAGGCACAGATCATCGGGCGGCAGGCGCTCGCCGCCGCCATCGGAGACCTGGAGTCGCGGCGGCGGCGGGCTGAGGAGGATCGCGCCGTGCTCATCGGACACGAGGCGCGAGCCTCGGAGCTGGAAGCAGAGCTCGCCGCCGAGGCATTTGCGCCGGAGCCTCGCGTGCAGCTCGGCCGCGGCCGCGAAGCGATGGATGCGGTCGGTTATGACGCCGACCGCCACCGCGCGGTGCGTGAGACGCGAGACCGGCTGAAGGGGGCACCGGACGAGCTGCGCAAGCTCGAGGTTGCCCGCGCGACGCTCGCCGGCCTGGAGGCGGAGCGCGAAAACCTGGCGCACGAGGCCGCGGCTGCCGAGATCGAGCGCGCCGAGCAGCACGCGGTTCACGTGGCTGCGGCCGCGGAGGCGGCTGAGCTTGCCGGCGCGCCCGCGGCGCTGCGGACAAAAGAGGCCGAGCTGCAGCTCGCCGGTGCGGCGCGCAACAGCGCGATCCTGCAGCTCGGCGAGGCCCGGCAAATGGTCTCCTCGCTCGACCACATGGCAAAGGAGCGCGCCCAATACGCAGCCGAGCGCGAGGGACATCTCGCTGAAGTGAACGCCTACACCCAGCTCGCCGACGCGTTTGGCAAGAACGGCATTCAGGAGATGATCATCGACGCTGCGCTCCCCGAGATCGAGGACGGCGCCAACGGACTGCTCGATCGCCTCTCCGGCGGACGCATGCGGGTGGCGATCGAAACGCAGCGGACCGGACGCACCGGGGGTACGATCAGCACGCTCGACGTCAATGTGTCCGATGAGCTGGGCACACGGCCCTATGAGCTGTTCTCAGGCGGCGAGAAGTTTCGGATCAATTTCGCGGTCCGCATCGCGATGTCCCAGCTCCTGGCGCGGCGCGCCAACGCGCCGCTGCGGATGCTGGCGATTGACGAAGGATTCGGCAGTCAGGACCGCGAGGGGTGCGACCGCCTCGTGGAGGCGATCAAAGTCGTGCAGGACGACTTCGACCGCATTCTGGTGATCACGCATCTGGACGAGCTCAAGGAGGTGTTCCCGGTGCGAATCGAGGTCGAGAAGCGCGCCGGCGGCTCGACGTTCACGATCACCTAGAGGTGGCGCCAGCATGCTCGTCATGGTGAGCCCGTAGCCGACAAGTCTCTCGCCCTCTTCGCCATTGCGCTCACGGCTCCTTCGCGTTGCTCGAGATGGCTCAGTGGTCACAGCATCATCACACCATGTCACAGTTAGTACTTTGCCGCTATTTCCCCTTGGCGACGGCCTCTGGCTACCTCGTATGCTGTGGCGCTGGTCCATTGACCACCGGAGCGCCGCATGCAGACGAGCAAGCCTTGCGTGTGCTGACCCGCCCGCTGCCCGCCAGCCGGGACCACGGGCTGCTGATCGCGATCATCCTCATCCTGGCGCTCGTTCCCCTCGGCGGCTACGTCGCCCTGTCGCAGCTTCGAATCGGCCATGCCGCGCCTTCGCTGAATGATGGGAGCCAGCAGGCTCGACGCTCAGCGGCCGCATTCGCCACGGCCCAGGCAATCACGCCAACCGTCGAGCCGTCGGCGACACCTACCGAGCCCGCGTCGTTGATCGATATCGGCGACGTCGCGCCACCGACGACGCCGAGCCCCGTGGCGTCGGTGACGGAGACGCCTGCTCCGCGCACGGTGGAGCCGTCGCCCACGCCAGAGACCAGAGCGATCCCCACACGATCCGTGCTGCCCTCTGCGTCGGCGACGGCGCAGCCCACATCAACCCCGGCGAGCCCCACGGCGCGACTCAGCGCGACCGGTGCCACGGAGAATCAACAGCACGTCGTGCAGCCGGGCGAGACGTTATTCTCTATCGCCCGGCAGTCGGGGGTATCGCTCGACGCGCTCGCCGCGGCCAACGGCCTCGCGGTGGACGCGACGATCTACGCCGGCGAGACCTTAACCGTCACAACCACCGGCTACACGGTGCTCCCGGGCGACACCCTCGGGGCCATCGCCGCCCGCTTCGGCGTGAGTCAGGCCGCCCTGGTCGACGCGAATGGGCTCACCGATGCAGGCAGCATCACCGCGGGGCAACGGCTGGTGATTCCCAGCGCGCGTTAGCCGCCACTGACGAGCGCGAGAAGCGCCTCGTGGAGAACGCCATTGCTCGCGATTGTCGTGTCCGCATCGATGGTCGGCGTCCCACGGAAGTCGGTCAGGCGACCGCCTGCCTCTTCGATGATCACCCGATGCGCCGCGATGTCCCAGAGATGCTCGTCGTGATCCACGATCGCGTCCACGCGGCCGCAGGCGATAGAGAGGTACGAATAGAGGTCGAGAAACCCCGGATTGTGATACGTCATTCGCGCGAGTCGCTCAAGAACGCCGTCGAGCCCACGCTCGTAAAAGGCTCGCTCGTAACCGCGCACGACGTACGCGTGTTCCAGTTGGTCCACCGCTGAAACTCGGATCCGGCGACCATTGCGAAAGGCGCCTGCACCCCGCTCCGCCCAGAAGGTCTCCCCCAACATCGGCAGGCTCGCGACGCCCAGGATGAGCTCGCCCTCGCGCTCGAGCGCGATGCACGGCCCGAAAAACGGCAGCTTACGAATGAACTTCGCCGTACCATCGAGCGGATCCACGATCCAGCGGATCGCGGCGTCCGGCCGCGTGACACCCGTTTCCTCGCCTAGAAATCCCGCACCCGGGATGGCCGGCTCGAGCACCCGGCGAATCGCCTCTTCGGCCTCGCGGTCAGCCACCGTGACCGGCGTGCGGTCCGCCTTCGTCTCGACGGGCGGGATACGCCGGTAGTAGCGGCGCAGAATCGCGCCTGCCGCGCGCGCCGCCGCGAGTGCGGCAGCAAGCTCAGGGCTCACGCACGGGGACCGGCGGTGTCTTCGCCGGATACGGGCAGAGGGCGGCGACCGGGCACTCCGGGCAGCGCGGACGCTGCGCCTTGCAGATCTGGCGGCCATGGCGAATGAGGTTCATGTGGAACTCGTAGACGAGCTCCGGAGGCACTAACGCTTCGAGCATCGTGTGGGCTTGGTCGGCCGTGGCCTTGCCGGGCACGAGCCCGAGGCGCTGGCTTACCCGGTGTACGTGGGTGTCGACGGGCAGCGCCGGCTTGCCGCACGCGAACAGCAGCACGCATGCGGCTGTCTTCGGCCCGACCCCGCCCAGGGACCGCAGAAAGGCGCGCCCCTCGTCGAGCGGCATCTCGCGGAGGAAAGCGAGATCCAGTTCACCCACCCGCTTCTGGATCTCGTTCAAGATCGACTGGATTCGAGGTGCCTTGACGTCGGCAAGACCGCCAATGCGGATCGCGTCGGCCACCTCCGCAGTCGGCGCAACGCGGACGCGCTCCCAATCCCCGCCGAACTGCTCCATCAGCCGCGCGAAGGCACGGTCCGAGTTGATGTCGGCGGTGTTCTGCGAGAGCACGACCTGGATCAACTCGTCCAATGGCGCCTGGATGGGTCGGGGCTCCGGAAGTCCATAGTAATCAGTCAGCTGCGCGTTGATCGCGATGGCCGCCTCGCGACGTTCGCGAGGTGGCTCGCTCATTGCCCGACCGACGGAGCCGGCAGCCCAATTGTCGGCGTTGGGACCGTAGTGGGCCCGGGCGTCCCGACGGACGGTGTACCGATGACCGGAATGGGCGTCAGCGTGCGCGTTCCGATGGTCACCGGCGGCGTTGGCGTCGCGGTGATTACGGCCAGGGTCGTCACATCGGGCGTGGGTGTCGGCGCGGGTGGATCGGTGACGAGCTTCTCGACGTCGCCCTGTAAAAGTGTCGAGATCGTGTGCAGCTCCGTGCGCCCGGCCACCATTGCGTAGAAGGCGGCGTCGTTGACCGTCTTAGCGCCGATCAACAACTTGTTCTGGGTTCCATCCTTCATCGTCAGCGTCACCGTGTCGAATGGCGCATCGAGCCCATACGGCTTCAGATCGGTCACGTTGTCCGCGACTTTGGCGCTGCTCCGCAGCTTCGCCACGCGATTCACGACGCTGCTCACCCGGCTCAAGTCGGCCGGGGCGCCGCTGCTTGCAAATTTCCAGCCGAACGGATCAGCCCGCTCGAAGGCCGTCGTGCCGGCCGGTGTGGTCACGTCCATTCGCTGCACGTCCGTGTCGGGCACATTCAAAACGTAAACGGTGGTATCGCCGGAAGGCGGCGGATTCACCCGATTCAGGAAAAACACGCCGAGGGCGAGCAAACCGAACGCGAGGAGCATTCCCAAAGTGGTTCGAGCCATCTAACGGCGCATCCACCAGATGATGATGCCGATGCCCAGGATGAGCGCCGGCAGGAACAGGATGCCCCCGAAGAGAATGAGGTTGCTCTGCACGGGGGTGAGAAAAACTGTGCGCTGCACGTCGATCCGAGGCCGCGTCGTGATGAGCTGGTCCGTCTGCGTGACCCAGTCCAGTGAGTTCAAGACAAAATCGCGGTTAGCGACCGGCTGATTGACGAGACCATTGATCGCCATCTCTGACGTACCGATGACTACGGCGCGATTCTTCACCCGCTTATTTGGATCCTCAGAGCCTGGTGGCAGGTTGGCCGCATCCGGGTTGGGGTTCTGAACTGTCTCAATCGACACCGCGAGCGTCAGCGGACCCTGCTTGTCGACTCCCGGTGTGTACTGGAGTGGCGGCGTGCCGGGTTCTGTCTCGAGCCACGAGCGTGTGTCCGCGGTGAGGGCAAGCGCATTGATGTCCGTACCAATTCTGATCAGATCAGGAATCTGGACAGACGTCGCCACGGGGAACAACGAGATGCCATTCAGGTGAGCCACAATCGGGTTTTGACCGTACCGTTGCACGATGATCGAGGCAGCGCTGCTCTGCAGCGAGCTCACCGGATCGATAGCTACACCATTCCCAATGGTGAGGTCCCACCGCCGGAGGATCTCACCCACATTGTTCTGGTCCCTCGTCGGATCAATGGGCGGGTCCACGAAAAGCACCAGGCGGCCATTGCCATCGAGGTAGTCGTTGATCGCCTTCAATTCGTCGGGCAAGAATGGGCTCTTTGGCGCCGCGATGATGATTGCTCTGGCGTCGTCCGGCACCTTGCCGCCTGAGGCGAGGAGGTTCAGCGGCTGCACCACGAAGTTATCGTTTTGAATCTGCGTACGCAGATCCGAGTAGCCGTCTTCGTTGAAATTCTCAAGGTCCCGCTCGCCGTGGCCGGTGATGAAGTACAGCTTGAGCGGCTCCGGATTCACCAGCTTGATGAGCGCCGTCGTCATATGCGCTTCGTCTGGCGTGATGGTGTCCTGCTTCTTGTCGCCCATGCGAAACTGGATCGTGCCGTCCACATTGACGCCGTAGAGGCGCGACGAGGCCGGGTCATTGAACGTGTCGACGAGCTGCCAGCTCAGCTTGCCATCAGAACGCGCCTGATACTCCTTGAGCAGATCCTGCGCCTTACTGCGATCCCGCAGGTCCTGCGAGAAGAATGCCATGGCCTGCACCGGCTGCGGCAGGCCGGAGAGCGTCTTCAAGGTCGAGTCCGACAGCGAGAAATCTTGCTGCGCGGTGAGGTCCCACCGGTGGTCGTAACGACTCGCCACGAAGTTGACGAGTGCCAGAATGCCGACGAACGCGACAATGAGGACCACCGTGTTCGACCCATAGACCGATTCGCGGCTGGTCACGACGCCCAACGCGCGCTCCGGATCGATCGCCACCGCAATGCCGAACAGGACGATCCCCGCGGCCAGCGCGACCCGCGGGGCCGCGCCGAAGTCGGCCTGGACGAGCGCTATGCCAAGTGCAACGAGGATCGCCAGCCCACCCAGCACTGCCAGGGGACCCTGGATCCGCATGAGCAGATTCATCGCCAGCGCCTCGCCGCAATGATCTGCGTCGACACGAACAGGCACGCCAGGATCACGCTCAGAAAGAAGACGACGTCACGCGAAGAGATGACACCCTTGGGCAGGTCCTGGAATCGCTGGGTAATGCTGATGTACTGCGCGATCTGGCCCACAGGTCCCGGGATCTGTTGTGTAAGGAGATCGCTCAACCACAAGGTCAGCAAGATGACAAACGTCACCGCAGCCGCGACGATCTGGTTCTGCGTGAGCGCAGAGATCATCAACCCGATGGCGAGGAACGCCGCCCCTTGCAGCATCACGCCGACATATCCCGAGAGGATGGGCCCGCGGTCCGGATTGCCGAACTGCATCAGGATCGCCGGGAACACGAGCGTCACGGCGAGCATGAACAACAGCAAGAGAAGCGCGCCAAGAAACTTGCCGATCACGAGCTCGACCTCGCGGACTGGCTGGGTAAGCATCAGCTCAAGCGTGCCGGTGCGAGCTTCCTCGGCGATCAGGCGCATGGTCAGAAAGGGCCCCATGAAGATAAAGGTGACGCTGAAGTTCGACAGCAGTGGGCGGAGATCCGCCTGGCGACTGCCAGAGATGATGCCGCTGAACAAGAAACCCCACAGGGCGATGAATACGGCCGTGATCACCCAGGCAATGGGCGAGACGAAATAGGAGCGCAGCTCGCGCTCGGCGATCGCGCCAATGTTGCGAATCATGCGGCGCCAGGCTCCGCGGTCACGAGCTGCACGAAGACCTCCTCCAGGCTGACTGCGGCGGGCCGCAGCTCGCGTAGACCCCAGCCTTGGCGCACGACGGCGCTCGCGATGGTCTCCCGGACGTCACTCCCCGCCTCGCAGTCCACCGCGAAGTCGTTGACTTCGGGGCCGACCGACCGGCACGCCACGGCGAGCACCTGGGGCACGGCTCGCAACGCAGCTTCAATCGCCTCTGCCGGACCGCGAACCTCGAGCTCGAGTGAGTCGGCACCCCGCATTCGCCGCTGCAGATTCATTGGGGTGTCCATCGCCACCACCCGCCCGCGATTGATGATGACGACGCGTTCGCATGTCATCGACACCTCCGGCAAGATGTGCGTGCTGAGGATCACCGTATGCTCACCACCGAGATCCTTGATGACCTGCCGGGTCTCGACAATTTGGCGTGGGTCGAGGCCGACCGTCGGCTCGTCGAGGATCAGGACGTCGGGCTCGCCGAGCAGCGCCTGGGCGAGCCCAACTCGCTGTCGGTACCCTTTCGAGAGCTTGCCAATCAAGCGGTCGAGCATGTCAGTGATTCTGACCTTCTCTGCGACGTCCGAGATACGATGCTTCCGAGTCTTTGAGTCGAGCCCGCGAATCTTGCCGATAAAGCTCAGATACCCGCGGGGTGTCATATCCGGATACAGCGGCACCGTTTCAGGAAGGTACCCGATGTGACGACGCGCCTCGAGCGACTCCTTGAAGATGTCGTGCCCGGCCACGGCGGCCGCGCCGCTCGTGGGCGGCATGTACCCCGTAAGAATGCGCATGGTCGTGGTCTTGCCTGCGCCATTCGGACCGAGGAAGCCGAGGATCTCGCCCTTGTTGACCTCGAACGAGATATCGTTTACCGCCGCGACTCGGCCGTAGTGCTTGGTCAGATGCTCGACGTTGATCACGAAGTGCGAACCATCCTTCCGTCGCCCTCAGCTACCCGCGGAGTACCCCTGCCGCGGACGACGCGGCGGGGCAGGGTGTTGCGCGAGCAGGACGATAGCGTTATACACCAGGCGCGCATTGGACTGTCAACGCGTCCGGTTGCGCATTCAGGGGCCGTGATTCGGTGCATTTTGCACCGGATGACCCGTCGAGTTGCCACAAGCCACTCTCTTGAGCCGTGAGGGGTCCATGCCCGAAGAGTCGCTCTGGCGCGCCCGAGTGCGCTTCAACCTGTGGTTTGTACGAATCGTAGACCGGGTGCAGATCTTCGCTGGGCGCCACTGGCTTGCGCTAGTCAATGTGGCGCTAGTGCTGGTCGCCGCACTCCCCATCCTGGCGCCGGTGCTGCTCGCCTTCGGCCTCGATTGGCTCGCCTGGCCGATCTACACCGTCTACCACATGGTCTGCCATCAATGGCCCTTCCGGACGTTCTTTCTCTTCGGCCCGCAACCGTTCTACAGCGTCTCGGACATCGCGCTGCTCGCCGGTACTGACCAGGTGTACACATTCGTGGGCAACGCCGACGTCGGATATAAGATGGCCTTCTGCGAGCGTGATCTTGCCATTACCCTGGCGGCGATCGGCATGGGCCTGCTCTATATCGTGGTACGGCGCCGCCTCGCGCCCCCGTCGCTGCTCTTCTATGCCCTGCTGCTCCTGCCGATCGCCCTCGACGGCTTCACGCAGCTGCCCGGGTGGCGTGAGAGCACGGCCGAGCTCCGGCTTGCCACCGGCGCGCTGGCTGGCGCGGCCACGGTCTGGCTGCTCTTCCCGTATCTCGAGCTGCGCGCGGATCGTATGCTGGCAAGTGCGGCCAACTGGACGGAAGGCACTGCGTAAGCTTGCTCCCTGGCACTTGCGTGGTATGGCGTGCGCTCTGGCGGCGCTGGTGGCGTGCTTCGTGCTCCCAATCGCGGCGGGCGCCCACCCCACGTACCTCCGCTCCGAGCCGGCCGCGAATGCCGTACTGCAGAATGCTCCGCAGACCGTGTCGATCACGTTCACCGAGCCGGTGGAGTCGCGCTTCTTCGACGTCTCCGTGGTCTCGGAGGCGGGTGAGCGGGTCGACCGGGGCGACGCGCAAGTTGCGGAGAATGGACGTCAGATCCAAGCCGGCCTGAACACCATCGGCCAGGGCGGCTACGTCGTACGTTGGCGAGCGCTTGGCTATGATGGGCACGTGGTCGATGGCGCCTTCGCATTCGGCGTCGGTCGACCCGCCTCGGCGCTCGCCAATAGCTTCCCGAGCGCGAGCCCGGCACCCGATGCAGCGATCCGTTGGATCACCCTCGTTGCCCTCGCGGGACTCGTCGGGAGCATCGGCTGGCGCGTCCTGGTCGTCGCCAGTTTGGCATCCGAGCCGCGCTCGCCGTCGATCGAACCACTGGAGGCGCGGGCGCTCGGCCTCGCCTGGGCCGCATTCTCAGTATTCCTCATCGCCTCCGTTGCCGCACTGGGACTCCAGGTGACGGCAGTGGGGCGCGGCGGTCTCGATCTCACCCGTTTGGGCGAGGTGCTGTTCGCCTCCCGCTTCGGTCAACTTTGGATGGCGCGCGTGATTCTGTTGAGCACCCTTGGTGCTGCGCTGGCGCACGTCGACGTCGAAGAGCCCGAAGTCCCGACACGCCGTTCGAAGCTCGCGCGGCGGTCGGTTACCCCCCAGGATAGCGATCCCCGGGAGCGATGGTGGCGGATCGCGCTCGGCGTCGGTGTGGCAATGCTGTTGACGGTCGCGCTCTCCGGCCACGCCGCCGTCACCGACCCGGTTGCGCTGTCGGTGGCGGTCGATTGGCTGCACGTCGCCGCCGCCACGGTTTGGATCGGCGGCCTCCTGCAACTGGGGCTTCTCGCCGGGACGCGCACCGTCGAACGCGGCGAGTTGGTGCGATGCGCCCGGAAATTCGGACCCGTAGCCCTGGCTTCGGCCGGGGTCCTGGGCGCCACTGGCGTGTACAGCGCATGGGCGCAGATTCCCAGCCCCGCGCAGATCGCCGACTCCGCATACGGCGACGCACTGCTGATCAAGCTGCTGGTCATCGTACCCTTGCTGATTCTCGGGGCCATCAATCTCGGGAGCTGGGTGCCACGGCGCTGGCAGCCCACGCTGCAACCGCGGAGGACGTTTATTCTCGCTGAGGCGCTGGTCGGCGTTGCGGTGTTGGCTGGCGCCGGAATCCTGACGAGCCTGCCGCCGGCGCGCTCGGTCGGCGCCGCCGCACCGCTCGCATCGGTACCTCCGGCGCCCGTGGTCGGCACGCCGGCCCTGAGCCTCTCGACGAACGTCGGCGACGATCTCGTCACCCTGTCGCTCGACCCCGCCTCACCAGGGATCGCGCAGCTCGCGCTGGTGATCCAGGACAGCACTGGGGCACCGGTGCAGGGGGCCGTCGCTACCGTGACGTACGCTGTGGAGAACGCGGGGACGAGTACCGTCGAGTTGAGTCGCACGGGACCCGGCAAGTTTGCCGGCAACGTCAGCGCCGCGGCGGGGCGGACGACCGCGACGGTCATCCTCGCGAGTCCCGACCAACCCCCGGCCGCCGCTACGTTTGCGTTCGACATGCCGGTCCGTGGCGCGCGCGACATCCTCGCGCGGGCCGAGGCAGCCATGAACGGCTTGCAGAGCTTGCGAGAGCACCAGAGTTTAGAGGGACTTCCCGGGGAGACGCTCGTCGCGGAGTACGCATACCTGGCGCCGCTCGAGATGCAGGTCGTCAGCAACGACGGCGAGGTGATTGCCGTTGGCACCCAGCGCTTCGAACGGCGTGGCGCGACGTGGACGGTTGGAGCGTGGCCGGATCCTGCAGGGTTTCGGTGGCCGGCCTTTAGTTTCGGCCAGGCCGAGGACGACGTGTCCTTGCTCGGCATCGAGATGCTTGGCGGACAACCGGCGTTCCGGGTGACCTTCGCCGACCGCCAGCAGGTGCGCTATTCGCTATGGATCGATACCGCCTCGTTCTACGTGCTCCAGGAGGAGATCATGGCTCCTGGACACTATGAGCGCGCGACGTTCTCCGACTTCGACGCGCCGCTCACGATCGAGCTGCCCGACGTACCGGTTGTCGGGTCCTGAGCTGAACTAGCGGGGGCAGACGGCGGCTTCACATGGTTCACAATCGTGGCCAATGGCTCGCCCGCACCGCTCGTCACGACGGCAGATCCCGCGAAGCCCGGCGGCACGGTCGGAAACGACGGCAGGTAGAACGTGCGCGAGGCCCCCGCGGGGATGAAGTTGGTCAGCGTCGTGAGGGTGGATCCGTCCTGGTTGTAGACCGTCATGCGCACAGTGGCGGGCGTTGCGGCGAGATTCTGCACCTGTACGCCTGAGTTCCAACCAACGAACCCCCGATACAGCAGCGGCAGATACGCCGTGGGGCTGCCCGCGGTGAAGGCATCGTACGAGGTGGACGCGGTGCTGTCAGTGCGCACCTCGTTGACGACTGCCGCGAGTGGCTGTCCGCGATCGGACTGCAGGACGGCTGAGCCGACGAACTGGTCCGGCAGATCAGGGTTCGCCGGCTGATACAGCGTGGTCGATCCGCCCGGTTGGATCGTCGCCTGCTCGGTCCAGGGACCCCGGGCGTTGCCGCTCGCCGTATAGGTCGCAGTCACGACGGCAGGCAGCGTGCCGAGGTTCTGCACCTGAATCCCCGTGTTCCATCCGCCACTATTTTTGAATAACAGCGGCGCATTCACTTGCGGCGCTCGCTTCGTGATTCCGACGTAGCTGCTCGCCGAGCCGTTCGCGTTCACCTCATTGACGACGGCTGCGACCGGTTGGTCGGTCAGCGACTCGACGGTTGCTGACCCGACCCACTGATCTGGCAACTGGTCGTCCGCACCCTGGTAGAGCGTGGCAGAGGAAGAGGGCAGAATCGCGAGCGTGCTCTCCCTGATTGGCGCGGCGGCGTCTCTCGTGTAG
>JAXDLH010000065.1:0-4914 GCA_034666705.1 Chloroflexota bacterium | reverse complement strand
GGTGCTGAAGGGCCAGGGCGAGGGCGGGCCGTACAGCGTGACGGTGAGCGGGCTGGTGGACGGGCAAGAGGTGAGCAGCCGGGTGCTGCCGGGTGGTCCCGCCGGGCGGGGCGTGGGCCTCGCTGCGGCACTCCAGGCGGTGGGCCAGAGTGGCACCGTGCAAGGCGGGCAGAGCCTCGTCAGCGACCTGAACGTCGACGTCACCAACCACACGGTAACCCTTGGCGCCTTCTCGTCCCTGAGTGGCAATGTCTCTGGAAACGCGGACTTCATTGCCAGCCAGGTTGGGAGCGGTGCAGGCATGCGGGCCGGTTCACCCACGGCGGCTCCACTGCCCACGAATACGCCAACGCGTCTGCCTGCGACGAATGTTGCGACACCGGCTGCGCAGCAAAGTACGCCTCAGACGGAGGTCACGGCGACGCCAACCGGAGAAGCTACTGCGGGCGCCTCGCCGACGGCGGGGCTTGTGACTGCGACCCCCGGGTTGACCTCGACGCCAATCCCTACCGGGGCGCCGACAGCCACCGTGCAAGTGGGTGGCGCGGCGATTACGCCGACCGTGGAGATAGCACCAGAGCCTACCGAGGTGCCACCCATCTCGCCTGACGCACCGGTTGTGCCCACCGATGTACCAGTGGTGCCTACCGACGTTCCTGTTCCACCTACGGACATTCCAATTCCACCGACGAGTGTCGTCGTTCTACCGGCAGACACGCCGGTGCCCGTAGTCCCGACGGAGGCGCCGACGGCGGTCGTGGAGGCCGGGCCCACTGACACGCCGGTGCCCGGCGCGTCGCCGCGGCCGACAACGCCCCCGACGTGGACGTTAACCCCAACGCCGACGCGAACGCTCACACCGCTGCCGAGTGCGACACCACTGCCCACAGATACGCCGACGCGACCGCCGACGGCGACAGTCGCGCCCACGAGAACGGTGTCGGTGGTGCCGGCGTGTCCGCCCTCGATCTGCGGATAGCACCAGCACAATTCGGTTAGACAACGGCCGAATTCGGGGCGGCGTTAGCCCTTGAACGCGGTTCGTCGTTCCAGAAGCCGGGCTTCCGCGAGGAACCAGCCGGGCCAATGGCACCGTACGAAGCGGCCGAGCGGTGGTAATGCGGCGAGCAACAGCGGTGCGATCAACGTGTAGCCACCCCATTCCGACACGAACGTATAACCGAGCTGCCGCTCGTAGGGAAGCAGCAGCGCCGTTAAGGTCATCCCCGCGCACACACGCACCAGCAGGCGATTCCAGCCAAGGGGTGCGGCGATTGCCAGTGGCCAGGTGAAGTACCAGGGCATGATCCAGGTGTTCACGATCAGCAGGAAGAGCAGGAAGACATGCGCGCAGCCGCGAAGGACGTCCTCGAACGTCCTGGCGCGCCATGTCTCGTAGAGCACAAGCGTAATCAGTGCGCCTTTGGCGAGCTTCTTGAACCCTTCGAACACGGCATCCCAGGTGGCGTTGAAGTCCCAGCCGAAGAGCCCCGAGCTCCATGATGCAATGCTGATCAATGTTGGCTCCGGCAGGAAGTTATTGATGCGCGGGCCCGACATCCAGTACCACACCGGCCCAAAGGTGTCTGGTCCCTGTACCCACGGCAAATAGAGCGCGATTACGATCGCCACGCTGATCAATCCGCTGATCGCTAAGGCCCGCAATTGACCGGGCCACGAGGCCGCACGCGCGCGCGCGGCCCAGACGAACAGTGGGAGGGCTACCAGGGCCGACGTGTATTTCATCGCCACGGAGAGCCCGAACACGAGCGCTGCCCAGCCCCAGCGACCGCTGAGCAGCAGCAGGCACGATCCCAGCAGCAGTGTCAGCATGACCACGTCGTTGTGGCCATTCATGGAGAAGTCGACCAGCAGCAGCGGATTCCAGCCATACGCGATTGCAGCCGAGGGCGCGGCTGCCGGGTTCAGGCGTCGGGCGATCCGCCAGACGAACGCGGTGTTGAGCAGATGGGCGAGGTTCGCGGCAATGCGGTAGGTGACCAACTCGTCCGCGAGGCCGAACGGGTGGAGGGCACTGGCAACTCCCACGGAGAAGTCGATCCAGAGGGGTCCGTACACTGAAGGGGCATCGTGCCAGTACAGCGGGATCATGTAGTAGAGAGGACTCTGGGGAAACTCACCGGGCGTGTGAATGAATGGGTTTACGTGGTATAGCACGGGCATCTCGCCATAGATCGCGTAGTTGAAGATGTCGGTCGTGAAGGAGGCCGGAATAAGGAAAAGCGTAAGCTCGAATGCGATAAGCGGGATGATGATCCAGCGCAGCCGCACGGCGCTTCCAGCCTGGAGCCTCCACGCTGCAATGGCATACGCGACGAACGCTGCGAGCACGCAAGAGAAGATGAAGCTCACGAGATGGTCCCAGGTCCAGAGTGCCCCTGGGAAGACTGCATCCACTGTGCTTTTGAGGATCGGGAGCAGGCCGCCAATAACGGGGTAGCGGCCGAGGAACATCTGACCGAGGCGCGACGTCGAGTCCTGGGAATCCGAGAGGTAGGCCGCTGGCCAAAGGCCGAGCATCGACATCTCGATCAGGCACGCTGCCATGAAGAGTGCGACTCGCGGGTCCGTGCGTAGTTTCATCAATGGGCTGAGGGGCGGGGTCTCGATCACCGTGGCAATACGGCGTCCAATTCGCTGTCAGCCGACCGACGCCGGGCAAACAGCGTCACGATGTCGCCAAGGTCGATCGTGACGAGCCGGTCGGCTAGCCCCACCCCCTCGACGAACCGGGCGAGCGGGGGATAGAGTGGACCGAGGCGTCCCTCGGTGCGCGAAAGCGCGTACGAAACACGCAGGACACGCCGATGGCGCCGCACGTTCAAGACGTCGAAACCGGCCTGCTCGACCAGTCGCGCGAGTGTGCGGCGTGAGAAGTAGAAGAGATGCATCTGCATGTACCATGGCCAGTGCCGGCCCAACAGGCGCGCCACCGGTGCATCCACGTCCATCGTCGAGATCGCAATCAGGCCATCGGGACGCAGCAGCTCGTGGGCGCGACGGAGCTCGCCGGCCGGGTCGGTGAAGTGCTCGATGACGTCCCACATCGTGATGACGTCGTATGGTTCTCGCGCGGGCAGGTCGCCGATGGTCCCACACCACACCGGTAGGCTGCGATTGCGAGCCACGTTTGCCGCCCAGCGCGAGGGCTCGACGCCTTCCGCGTCCCAGCCCCCTTCCCGTGCCACCTCGACAAACACGCCGAGATGGCTGCCCACGTCGAGGAGCCGCCCGGGCACCGCGTACTCTTCGAGCTCCGCCAACGCGCGTCCAAATGTATGGACCCGCCCCTCACGCTCTTCGGCGTATCGCACGTCCACAATGCTCTCGTATGCCGAGAGAACGGTGCCTGGCTCCGGCTGCGGATTCTGATAGACGAACCCGCACGCCGTGCAGCGCACGATCGGTCCGCACTCCCCGAACGCAGAGCTCGTGCACGCGAAGATCTCCTGGATATCTCGGTCGGCAAGCCGCTCGAGCCGAGCTGGATACAGCTCACGGTAATCGGTTGATCCGCAGAGGTTGCAGGGTACTGTGCGCAGGGTCCAGGCGAGCTGCAGGGAGGGGATCGCGGTCGCCGCATCCATCAGGGATCTCACTCCAGCCGGTGGGATAGCGGTGCGCTGGAAATCAGAGCAGTTGCTGAGGTCGCGAGCGCCCGGCGCTCGAAGTGGCAGTGACAGCATATGCGGGGACCGGTAGCGACCGCAACTCATGAGAAGTCGGCACGATGCCAGTGAGGCGTACGCTGAAAGGTCTGGAGGAGCGAGCACACGAGACGACCAGGTAGCGGCTAGGCGCGGCATCCGGTCATGCGGACGTGACGGTGATCGGTATGCGGTCCCAGACTTTCCCGTCGACGAGGACATTGACCGTGTAGTTGCCCGGCGCGATCTCCTGGCCAGGCTCGCCGAGCACCCGTGCCACGATCACACCATCCGCCGGGCGTTCGAGAAGGAGGGTGACGGCGTACTGGAGGGTGACGGGCTCCACACTCATGACCTGGACGGCGAGGATACCTGGCGGGGGCGCCTGGCTGTCAACCCAGAGCCAGACTGAGGAGCCCGGAGTGTACTGCCTGAGGAGCCGGAGCGTATTTGGGTCGGCCGATACGCCAGAGCGCGCTGGAATTGGGCCACGGGCAACGATGCTGGCGGTCGTGGGGCCATAGTCTGGCGGCTCAGCGTCGTTACCCCTCACCAGAGAATTGGCGCTTTCTGCGCCCGGCGGGACGATGGTGGGCGTTACGGTCAGCGTCGGCCGTGGCACTGGCGTCACGCTGGGCCTCGGCTCCACCGCGGGCGTCATCACGGCCTGCGACGCGGCCGTGGGTGCAGGCAGTTGAGTTGCGGCCAGGAATGATGCGGACCGGTGCTCAGGCGCCGCCTGCACGGGTGTAGAAGGTTGAGGGAATATCCCGACCAGCATGACGGCGATGCCGAGGCAGCCCATAACGAGACCGAGCGTTTGGGGTAGTGGATGGAGAATGCGCCACGGGCGTCGTTCAGCCAGCGCTGCCTGATGATAAGCCGTAATCGCGTCGCCAGTTCGCGACTGGGTCTGGTAGAGGTCGCCAAGCGCGATGAGTGGCCGCGGGTCGCTTCGCAGTTCCTGCTGGAGCCGGCGCAGTTCGGCCTCAGCGAGGTCTAACTGGCCCCTCATTTCGTTGCGAAGGGCCCGTGCTATCGCCTCATGGACCATGCGTCCAGTGCGTCGCCGCTGGATCGCCCACGAGATACCCAGGATGGCAGTGGCGACGACGGCTATTGCAAACGCGCCTAGTCGTACACCGTCAAGCAGCGCGAAATCGAGGGGCCCGTCATTCATTCCGGTTCAGTATCCCCATTCCGGGTGGCGTGTCAGATCTGCGTGCCCAAACGTGTGTTGGCTCCA